>CAYNDG010000170.1:254-4296 GCA_964395805.1 uncultured Brevundimonas sp. | reverse complement strand
GCGGGCATGAGGCAGGCTCCGGGTCGGCAGGGGTCGCACCCCTGAACCCGACCCCTGCCGACCCGGAGCCTGCCTCATGCCCGCCTATCCCGCCGACCGCCTGACCGTCGTGGCCGCGCTGGAGGCGCAGGGTATCTGCCCGGTCTTCTACCACCCCGATCCCGTCGCCTGTCTCGGGGTCATCCGGTCGGCCGCCCGCGCCGGGGCCCGGGTGATCGAGTTCACCGACCGGGGCGACCACGCCGCCGACCTGTTCGCCGAGCTGACCCGGACGCTTTCCCGCACCGACCCGGAGGTGATCCTCGGCATCGGCTCGATCGTCGATCCGGGGACGGCGGCGCTTTACCTGTCGCGCGGCGCCCGCTTCGTGGTCAGCCCCTGCGGCGTCGAGGCGGTGGCGAAACTCTGCAACCGCAAGCGCGTGGCCTATATGCCCGGCTGCGGCTCGGTCACCGAGATCAGCCAGGCCCACGAATGGGGCTGTGACGTCGTCAAACTGTTCCCCGGCGCCCAGGTCGGCGGCCCGGCCTTCGTCAAGGCCGTCATGGGCCCCATGCCCTGGACGAAGATCATGCCCACCGGCGGGGTCGAGCCCGAGGAGGCCTCGCTCAAGGCCTGGTTCGATGCCGGCATCATCGCCGCCGGCATGGGCTCGCGCCTGATCCCCGACAAACTGGTCGACGAGGCCGACTGGGACGCGCTGGAAGCCCACATCGCCAGGGCGGTGAAATTGGCCACGGCGATCCGTGGCCGGCCGGCTGGCTGAGCCATCAAAGGCGATCCCCCACTCCCGTGGCGCCCCGCGTCAGGGGCAAGAAACTGACTCCGCATTCGGAACAGTTTTCGTGATTCATACGCCGCATTGTCATCAAGCCGCGCGGGCCGGGTAGCCCGGGTCCGGGGTAAGACCGTCCGCAAACGGAGCGGGCACCTGTTGTCCGCCTCCTGACAGTTTCAGGGGCCCGTCAGGGGTCGGCGGGGCGAGTGTCGGTGATCCGCAGTATGTCCATTTCCCGGATCGGGCCGGTGGTCTGGCCCGCGCTTCGGGCGCCGGGATCCGGCGCGGCCGGACGTCTGCCGGCTCCGCGTCGCTGGGCCGAGGTGATCCTTGCCGGGCTGATCCTGATCCAGATCGTTCGACTGGGGGCGATCCTTCTTGCGCCCGCTCCCGCGGCGGCGCCTCGTCCGGACCTGCCGATCGGGTCCGGAGTGCTGTCGCGCTTCGACGCCTTCTTCCACACGGGCGAGCGCAGCAGTCTGGCCGAGATTACCCATGCCGGCAGCGAGCAGCTGCGCCTGTTCGGCGTGAGGGCGGGTGCTTCGGGCGGCGGCTCGGCCATCCTAGGCCTGCCGGACGGCACCCAGCTGTCAGTCGGGGTCGGCGAAGAGGTCCAGCCCGGTCTGGTGCTGCGCTCGGTGGCCGATGACCATGTGACGGTCTCCCGGGGCGGTTCGGTCAGCCGCATCGATTTCGGCGAGCTGCCGGTGGGGGCCGCATCCGTGCCACCGCCGCCCGCTACGCCGCAAATAGTGGCCCCCCCCGGCCCGCCTGCATCCCGGCCCGAGGCCGCCGTGGTCGACCCCGCTCGCCTGATGGCCGAGGCGGGTCTTCGTCCCCGTATGCAGGGGCTGTCGGTCAATGGCTTTACCGTCACCGCGCGGGGCCAGAGCGCCGACCTGGCAGCCGCCGGTCTTCGCGCCGGCGATGTGATCCTGTCTGTCAACGGCATTGCCCTGGATGGCCCCTCAGCCATCAACCGCCTGCGCACCGATCTGGCCGAAGCGCCCGAGGCCGTCATCCGCTTCGAGCGGGACGGCGCCCCCCAGACCACCACCGTAAGGACCCGCCCGTGATCCGGTCGTCATTGAGACTGTTCGGCCGTCTGGCCGCCCTTATGCTTGCAGCACTGGTCGTGCAGGCGGCCCTGCCTGTGACCGTGGCCCATGCCCAGGAACGCCAGATCCTGAATGTGCAGGGCGCCGACATCCGCGCCTTCATTCAGGACATTGCCCGTTCGACCGGGCGCACCTTCATCGTCGATCCCTCGGTGACCGGCACGGTGACGGTGACCAGCGACCGGCCGCTGACCCCGGCCGAGACCTATGAGGTGTTCCTGTCGACGCTGCGGGCCAATGGTCTGGTGGTCATTCCGACCGCGTCCGGAGCCTACCGGATCGCCCCGGCCCAGGGCGCGGCCCAGGGCCCGGCGTCGGTCGGCTCGGAGCGGTTCGCCACCGAGGTCTTCCAGCTGCATCATATCGACGCCGCCTCGGCCGCCGAGACCATCCGCCCTCTGGTCGGGCCGCAGGGGCAGGTGCTGGCCAATCCCAACAGCAATACGGTGGTCGTCGCCGACTTCGCCGACAATCTGGCGCGGGTGCGGGCCCTGATCGCCCGCATCGACGTGGACCGGACCGATATCGTCGTCGTCACCCTCGAGAACTCTTCGGCGCGTGAGATCGCGGCCGTGCTGGCCGAGGTGCTGGCCCCGGTCGGCGGTCAGGCCGGACAGGGTCTGGTCAAGGTGACGGCGGTCGAGAGCTCGAACTCCATCGTGCTGCGGGGCGAGCCGGCGGCGCTGGTCCGGGTGCAGTCGCTGATCTTCGACCTCGACCAGCGGGCCCTGACCTCGGCCGATGTGCGGGTGATCTTCCTCCAGCATATCGATGCCGAACAGCTGTTGCCCGTGCTGCAGCAGATCGTCGGCCAGCCGGTCACGCCGTCGCCGGCCCCGGGGGTGCAATCGGCCGAGGGAGGCGAGGCCGCGGCCGCCGCCTCGGGCCAGCGCGCCACCATTGCCCGCTATCCCGGCGCCAATGCCCTGGTCATCTCGGCCCCGCCCGAGACCCAGCGCATGCTGGGTGACGTCATCGCCCAGCTGGACCAGCGCCGCCAGCAGGTGCTGATCGAGGCCATCGTCGTCGAACTGTCCGACAATGCCGTGCGCGAGCTGGGCGTCCAGTGGCTGCTGGCGGGTGAGGACGGCAACCCGATACTGGCCACCAACTACTCCCAACGGGCGGCACCCCTGCTGTCGATCGGCGGTGCCCTGGCCGGTCGTGACCTGGACGAGGACGATCCCCTGCGGGATGACCTTGCGGCCGCGGCGCTGAACGGCCTGCTGGGGGCCAACGGCTTCATTGGTGGCGGCGGTGGCCGGGTCGGCGATGCCCTGTTCGGTTTCATCATCAACGCCGCCAAGACCGACGACGGCTCCAACCTGCTCCAGACCCCGTCGCTGATGACCCTCGACAATGAGGAGGCCACCATCCTGGTCGGGCAGGAAGTGCCGATCACCACAGGTGAGACCCTGCTGAACGGTAACAACAATCCGTTCCGCACCACCCAGCGGCAGGACATCGGCGTCAAGCTGGTGGTCCGGCCCCAGATCAATGCCGGGGGCTCGGTGACCCTGTTCATCCGTCAGGAGGTGTCGAGCATCAACGGCATCCTCAGCAGCAATGCCGGTGACCTCATCCTCGACAAGCGCGAGCTGGAGACGACGCTGGTGGTCGATGACGGCGACATCGCGGTCGCCGGCGGCCTGCTGGACCAGAACGACCGCATCTCGATGGACCGGGTGCCCTATCTGTCGGACGTGCCGCTGATCGGGGGCCTGTTCCGTTCGGAAAGCCGCCAGCGCGGGCGCACCAATCTGATGATCTTCATCCGCCCGACCATCATCCGCAGCCCGGCTGATGCCCAGCGCCTGACCGCCGACCGCTGGGGCTATATGCGCCAGGAGCAGCTGCGCGTCGCTCCGGGTCAGGAGCCCAGCCTCGACGAGCTGATCCGCGACTATATCCGCACCCAGCCACCGGTGCCTCCGCAGTACCTTGAGACCGCCCCGGTCGCCCCGGTCGACGGCGGCACGCTTCCGGCAGTTCAGCCGCCGGTTCAGCCCTGATCCCATGACGACGCTGGCCGACCCCACCCTCAGCTATGCCTTTGCCAAACGCCATGGCGTGGTGGTGACGGCGCGCGACCACGTGGCGGTCGTGGCCCTGCGCGAAGGGGCCGATCCGCTGGCGCTGGTTGAGG
>CAYNDG010000170.1:0-167 GCA_964395805.1 uncultured Brevundimonas sp. | reverse complement strand
GGTGGCGGGCTCGAATGGCGGCGACGATCTGGCCCTGCCCGGCGGTCTGGACAGTCTGGTGGACGAGATCCCGGCCGCCGCCGACCTGCTGGACACCACCGACGACGCGCCGGTGATCCGCCTGATCAACGGCCTGATCGCCGAGGCCGTGCGGGCCGGCGCGTCCG
>CAYNDG010000169.1:0-4299 GCA_964395805.1 uncultured Brevundimonas sp. | reverse complement strand
GATCTCGCTGGAAGGGAGCGTGGGGTGAGGATTTCTAGCCCTCGACGTTTGGCGATTGTCGTGCTCGCTGCATTGGGGGTTGCGGTGCTTGCCTTGGCGTGGCTCCGCTTCGAGCAACCCATAGCTACA
This sequence comes from uncultured Brevundimonas sp., assembly GCA_964395805.1. Taxonomy (GTDB): domain Bacteria; phylum Pseudomonadota; class Alphaproteobacteria; order Caulobacterales; family Caulobacteraceae; genus Brevundimonas. The sequence goes on along the minus strand of CAYNDG010000169.1, from coordinate 4,170 downwards.
GCCAAGTCAATGATGGAGGCACGACCCCACCTTCGCGGAGGTGAGCCGCGTTTTGAGCGGGTGGTGAAGGCGGAGGCGGGGATAGTATGCGGCACCTACCGCACGAAGGACCTCGAAGGTGTGATTAGAGCACCGGCACCATTCATTGTGTGGTTCCAGACGCGGGATGTATGGAGTTGGCGCGATCCCGTTCTGCTGCAGCCATCGCCAGATACGTTCGACATATTCGGCTTGTGCCGCGAGGAAGCGTGCACCGCTGAAGATCGAGCTGCGGTCGAACGGCATCGGACCAATAACAAATTTTACGAGTTCGCGAGCGTTTGCAGCGCCGCCCTCAACTGAGTGATTTCAATGCTCTCCATCTCCAATCTTCACGTCGCCGTCGGTGACACCCCCATCCTCAAGGGGCTGACGCTCGACGTTCCCGCTGGCGAGGTGCACGCCATCATGGGCCCCAATGGCGCGGGCAAGTCGACGCTCGGCTATGCGGTCTCGGGCCGTCCCGGCTATGAGGCGACCGAGGGCAGCGTCACCTGGCACGGTGAGGACCTGCTGGCCCTCGACCCGGCCGAGCGGGCGGCGAAGGGCGTCTTCCTGTCGTTCCAGTATCCGATCGAGATCCCCGGCGTCCCGGCCCTGACCTTTGTGCGCACGGCGCTGAATGCCCAGAAGCGCGCGCGCGGCGAGGCCGAGGTCTCGGCGCCCGAATTCCTGAAGGCGGTCAAGGCCGCGTCGAAGGCCCTCAGGATGGACTTCGACATGCTGAAGCGGCCGCTCAACGTCGGCTTCTCGGGCGGCGAGAAGAAGCGGATGGAGATCCTGCAGATGGCCCTGCTGGAGCCGTCGCTGCTGATCCTCGACGAGACGGATTCCGGCCTCGACATCGACGCCCTGCGCATCGTCGCCGATGGCGTCAACGCCCTGCGCGGCCCCGAGCGGTCCATGCTGGTCATCACCCACTATCAGCGCCTGCTGGACTACATCAAACCCGACCGCGTCCATGTGCTGGCCGCCGGCAAGATCGTCGCCTCGGGCGGTCCGGAGCTGGCCCACCAGCTGGAGGCCGAGGGCTATGACCGCTATGTGGGCGAGGCGGCGTGATCCAGACCGCTCCACTCGATCTCCGGGATCCGGCCACCTTCCCCTCGCGGCGCGTCGAGACGTGGAAGTATTCGGACCTGCGCAAATTCCTCCGGGATGCTCCGCCGCCGTCGCCGTCGGCACCCGTGCCTGTCTCGGGTGGAGGGCCGTTCGAGGCTCTGGGCGGCGAGGCCATGGTCTTCGTCAACGGCCGTCCGGTCGGCGCTGACACCCGCATGGTCTGCGGCGAGCAGACCCTCCGGCTGCGCCTGATCTCGCGCGCGACCGGCACCGGACACTCGGTCTCGGCGCGCATCTCGGCCCGTGCGGGCGCGCGGTTGCTGCTGCTGGAAACCCATGAGGGACGGGGTTCAGCCTATGTCGCGCACACCCGGCTCGACATCGACATTGCCCATGACGCCGAGGTGACCCGTATCGTTCTGGTCGACGAGCCGGAGGATGTCCTGTCGGTCACCCAGGCCCGCGTGAAGGTGGAGCCGGGCGCGCGCTATCGCCAGACCATCATCGCCACGGGCGCAAGGCTCCAGCGTTTCGAGACGGAGGTGGCCCACCTTGCACGCGGAGCCGATGTGCGTCTCGACGGCCTCTATGCCCTGTCGGGTGATCGCCACGCCGATCTGACCTCGGTCGTGACCCATCTGGCCGCCGACGGCCAGACCTCGCAGCTCACCAAGGGTGTCGTGCGCGACACGGCGCGTGGTGTCTTCCAGGGCAAGATCGTGGTCCAGCGCGGGGCCGACGGCACCGACGCGCGGATGGCTCACAACGCCCTGATCCTGTCCGATCGGGGTGAGGTCGACGCCAAGCCCGAGCTGATTATCTATGCCGACGACGTCCAGTGCGCCCACGGCAATACGGTCGGCACCCTCGATGAGAGCGCCCTGTTCTACATGCAGCAGCGCGGCCTGTCGGCGGAGGAGGCGAGGGCGCTTCTGACCCGCGCCTTCCTGTTCGAGGTCGTCGACCGCATCGAGCACGAGGGCGCGCGAGAGGAGGTCCGCACATGGCTGATGGAAAGGTCGTGATGGCTCCTCCCCCATCCGGGGAGGGGGGCCACCCGCAGGGTGGTGGAGGGGGCTTGCTCCACTCACCGTCCTCCGGCGTTGCCCCCACCACCCCCCCCCGGTCGCCCCCCCCCCCGGGGGGGGAAGAATGCCGTCTTTCAACGTCGACGCCGTCCGGGCCCAGTTCCCCATCCTCTCGCGACAGGTGAACGGCAAGCCGCTGGTCTATCTGGACTCCGCCGCCTCGGCGCAAAAGCCCCGCGCGGTGATCGACGCCCTGACGGCGGCGATGGAGGGCAGCTATGCCAATGTCCACCGCGGCCTGCATACCCTGGCCAATGAAACGACCGAGGCGTTCGAGGCCGCGCGCGAGACCGTCGCCCGCTATCTGAACGCCCCCTCCGCCGACCAGATCGTCTGGACCCGGGGCGGCACCGAGGCGATCAATCTGGTCGCCGCCGGCATCGGCCAGTTGATCCAGCCGGGTGATGAAATCCTCGTCAGCCAGATGGAGCACCACTCCAACATCGTCCCCTGGCACATGCTGCGCGAACGCCAGGGCGCGGTGCTGAAATGGATCCCGGTCAGGGACGACGGCACCCTCGACATGGAGGCCTATGCGGAGCTGCTGGGCCCGAAGACCCGGATCGTCGCCGTCACCCACATGTCCAACGTATTGGGGACCATCAACCCGGTGACCGACATCGTCCGGATGGCCCACGCCGCCGGCGCCCGGGTGCTGGTCGACGGCTGTCAGGGTGCGGTCCATGCCGACCCCGACGTCCAGGCCATGGGCTGCGACTGGTATGTCCTGACCGGCCACAAGCTGTTCGGCCCGACCGCCATCGGTGCCCTGTACGGGACGGCAGCGGCGCTCGACTCCCTGCCGCCGTATCAGGGCGGGGGCGAGATGATCCAGTCGGTCAGCGAGGACCGCGTCACCTATGCCAGGCCTCCCCAGCGGTTCGAGGCGGGCACCCCGCCGATCCTGGAGGCCATCGGTCTGGGGGCGGCGCTCGAGTGGTATTCCAGCTTCGACCGCGCGGCGGTGCAGGCGCATGAGGCCGCCCTGCTGGAGCGGGTGCGCGAGCGCCTGTCGGGGCTGAACTGGCTGACCGAGGTCGGCACGGCGCCGGGCAAGGGGGCGATCTTCACCTTCACGGTCGACGGCGCCCACGCCCACGACATCGCCCAGATCATGGACCGCTACGGCGTGGCGGTCCGCGCCGGTCTGCACTGCGCCGAGCCGCTGGCCACCCGTTTTGGCCTGACCTCAAGCACACGCGCCAGCTTCGCCCTGTATAATACGGTGGAGGACGCCGACGCCTTCGCCGCCGCTCTCATCAAGGCCCGGGAGTTCTTCGTTTAGCCATGGAAGACGCCATCACCCAAAGCCCCGACTTCGCCGAGAGCTGGGACGCGCCGCAGAAGAGCGCCCTCAGCCAGGCCGAGCTCGACCGCCTGACCGACGATCTGGTCGCGGCGCTGAAAACCGTGTTCGACCCGGAAATCCCGGTCGACATCTATGAGCTGGGCCTGATCTACAAGGTCGATGTCTCGGACGACCGCGATGTGCTGGTCGAGATGACCCTGACCGCGCCCGGCTGTCCGGTGGCGGGCGAAATGCCCGGCTGGGTCGAGGACGCCGTCATGACGGTCGAGGGCGTGCGATCGGCCAGGGCCAATCTGGTGTTCGACCCGCCCTGGGATCCCTCCAAGATGAGCGACGAGGCCAAACTCGCGCTCAATATGTTCTAGGCCCATGACCGATCTGACCGCCACACGCCCCGCCCGTCGCCCGCGCCCCCAGGCTGTTCGCCTGACCGAGGCCGCGGCTGACCGCATCCGCCAGCTGACCGAGTCCGCCTCCGGTCCGTGCGCGGGCCTGCGCATCGGCGTCAAGAACGGCGGCTGCGCGGGTCAGGAATATACGGTCGAATATGCCGAACGCGTCGAACCGCTGGACGAGGTGGTCGAGGACAAGGGCGCCAGGGTCCTCATTGATCCCAAGGCCATCCTGTTCCTGATCGGCAGCGAGATCGATTTTCAGGTCACCGATCTGGCC
>CAYNDG010000168.1:0-4327 GCA_964395805.1 uncultured Brevundimonas sp. | reverse complement strand
ACGGCGGCGTCTTCGTCCAGGCCAACATCCGCGGCGGTGGCGAGTTCGGGCCCGGCTGGCACCAGGCGGCGCTCAACGGCGACCGCCAGCGGTCGTTCGACGACTTCGCCGCCGTGGCCGAGGACCTGATCGCGCGGGGCATCACCTCGCCCCGCCATCTGGGCATCTATGGCCGGTCGAACGGCGGTGTTCTGACCAGCGTCTCGATCACCCAGCGCCCCGAACTGTTCAATGCGGCGGTGATCGAAAGCCCGCTGATCGACATGCTGCGCTATCACGAAATGCCCGCCGGGGCCTCGTGGATCGGGGAATATGGCGATCCCCGCATTCCCGAAGAAGCCGCCTGGATCGCGGAATACTCGGCCTATCAGCGCCTCAGCCCCGAGGTCGACTATCCGCGCGTCTACATCACCACCAACACCCGCGACGACCGCGTCCATCCCGGCCATTCCCGCAAGTTTGCGGCCCGGCTGGAGGCCCAGGGCCACGACCACCTCTATTTCGAGGATACGGCCGGCGGGCACTCGAACGATGCCGATCCGGTCGCCAATGCCCGCCGCTGGGCCCGCCACTATGTCTATCTGGCCCAGCAGCTGATGGACTGAGGCGGCTTCACGCGCCCCTCACGCGAAAATGAGGGGCGCGGATACGCCGGAACGGCTAGGAGTCTGACCCATGATATTTCGGGGCTGGACACGATTGGCGATCGCGGCGGCGGTGGGTGCCTGCCTGTTCGGGGCCGTGGGCACTTCGGCCCAGTCCGTCCGGCGTGTGGACCGGCCTGTGGCCGTGCGCAGCGACCCCGTGGTCGTCGAGCTCTTCACCGCACAGGGCTGCGGCGGCTGTCCCGAGGCCAATCAGCGGGTCGAGACCCTGGTCGGCCGGCCGGGTGTGATCGTGCTGACCTATCCCGTCGACTACTGGGACTATACCGGCTGGGCCGATACCCTCGCCCGGCCCGAGTTTTCCGCGCGACAGCAGGAATACCGGCAGGCCCTGCGCCTGCGGGCCGTGGCCACGCCCCAGGTCATTCTGGACGGCCATCGGACGGTCGCCCCGCCGGACGAGGACACCCTCGGGCTCGCCGTCAATGAGGAGGCCGCCCGTAGCCGGTCGGCGCCGGATATCGAGTTTCGCGAGACCGGCGACCGGGTCGGCATCGGCTCGGGCCGCGTCGCCGCAGACGGAGCCGAGGTGCTGGCCGTCGTGTTCCGCCCCGGGCCGGTTCTGGTGCGGGTCGAAAGCGGTGATAACCGGGGCCGGGTGGTCCGCCACACCAATGTGGTGCAGTCCATCCAGCCGATCGGCGAATGGACGGGGCGGCCCATCCTGCTGTCGCTCCCCGCCGATATCGAGGCGGGCGACCGGGTGGCCGTTCTGATCCAGTCGCGCGACGACCGGCATATTCTGGGTGCCGCCGTTCGCTGACTGCCGGCGGATGTTTGCCGTCCCTGTCACATTCAGTCAGTATTCCCCTGCCCGTGAAGACAGCAGGCTGGGGCGACGCGCGGGCTGGCGCGATGCACGGGGACGATGATGGGGCAATCGGCACAGCAATCGTTGACAGGGCGGGTCCGGGCCGCAGGCTTGATTCTGGTCGCTGCGCTGCTCACGGTGGCCTGCGTCGGCCTCGGTCGCGCGCAACAGCCGGGGTCCGGGGCCCTGCCGCCCGAGGCTGCGGGCATCGCCCAGCTGGTCACGGCTGCGGGACTGGCCGACTGGGGACGGGCGCACGATGACCCCGGTGCCCTGATCATGGCGGCGCGCATCGTTGCCGAAGTCCCGTTGCGCCATCAGGGAGACCAGCCCCCCGTGCTGACCTTCGAAGGCTTGCTGGCCGAGGCTGAAGCGATGGCCGGTGGTCAGCCGGCCTATCTGGCCGCGATCGAGCAGGTTCGGGGCCAGGGTGTTCGGGGCGTTGTCTCCTCGCCCTTCGGTCGCGGGCCGATCGCCACCGTCAAGGATGTCCGGGCGCGTGAGACCTTTGGCTTTGAGCTGGACGCCCGCGCCGGTGAGATCCTCCGGATCGCGGCGATCGGCGACGGCGACACCGACATCGATCTCATCATCCGCGATGCTGACGGGCGGTTGCTGTGTCAGGACGGGTTCGGTGATCACTATCCCGTCTGCACCCTGGTGCCCCGGGCCGGGGGCAAGGTCAGGGTCAGTGTGGTGAACCGGGGCGAGATCTGGACCAAGGTCCAGATCCTCAGCAACTGAGGACGGTATGGGGCAGGGGGCTGACCGCAGAGTGAGACTGTCGCCGCTCTGGCTGCTGGCGGTGCTGGTTCTCGGGGCAACCCTGTTCGGTGCTGCTGTGGCCCGCCCCGCCGGCGACCTGCTCCAGGACCCCGATACGCCGGAGTCCCTGCGGGCTGAGGCGTTCGAGGCGGCCCAGTGGGCCATTGTATCCGACGCTGCCGATGCCCTGGCCAAGGTCTCGGCCCGGTTTGCGGAAGGTGACGATGCGCTCGGCCGGCTGGCCGACCAGCGCGAGCGGCTGGTTCTGCGGCGCGATGCGCTCGAGCGCGAAATCGAAAGCCTCTATGCGCAGGACACCGACGCGGCCCGCGAACGTCGGCGTATCCTCAACCAAAGTTACGAACGGACGCTCACCGAACTGGCCGGCGTCGACCAGCGCATCCAGACGGAGTTTCCTGCCTTTTCCGAATTGATCAGTCCGCGCGCCCTGACCGTCGCGCAAGCCCAGGCGCTGCTGAACCCGGACGAGGCCCTGCTGCTGGTGTTCGTCAATCCCGAGGCCACCTATGTCTGGGGGGTGACGTCCGACCGGGTCGAATGGGCGCGGGCCGCCGATCTGGGCGAGGACACCCTCACCCGGTCCGTCGAGACCCTCCGGGCCTCCCTGACCACGGCCGGGGCCCGGGCCGACCCGACCCTCGACCCGGCGGTCTTCGCCGGCCGGCCGGTCCGGGCCTATGACCGGCGCGAGGCCCATCGCCTGTATCAGGCGCTGATCCGGCCGGTCGAGGCGGCCTTCGCGGGCCGCACCACCCTGATCACCGTGGTCAGCGGTCCTTTGACCACCCTGCCTCTGGCCGCGCTCGTCACAGCGCCGCCGCAGGGCCCCGATACCGGGCCGGAGGCTCTGGTGACGACCGAATGGCTGATCGATCGCTATGCGCTCGCCAGCCTGCCGTCGGTGTCCAGCCTCCGGGCCCTGCGCTGCCACCTGGCCAGGGAGGACGAGCGTCACCCCGGCTGCCCCGCCCGTCTGACCTCCGGTCAGGGCGAACGTACGGCGGCGGCCCGGGAGCGGCTTCCCCTGATCGCCTTTGGTGCCCCTGTCCTGACCGGCACGCCGATCCACGCAGCCCGGGGCGCGCCGGACGCGGATGGTATCCTTGGCGAAGGACAATTGGCCGACGTCGAAAAGCTGCGGGCCCTGCCCGACCTGCCCGGCGCCCGGGCCGAGCTGGCGGCGCTGGGCCAGATCTATCCGAAGGGTGTGGTCCGCATCGGCGCGGCCGCGACCGAAACGGCCGTGCGCCAGACCGATACCGACCTGCTGGCCGAGGCCCGTTTCGTCGTCTTCTCGACCCATGGCCTGATGGCCGGCGCCAGTTTTGCGGAACCCGGGCTGGTCCTGACCCCGCCCGAGATGGCGACGGCCGACGACGACGGCTATCTGACGGCGTCCGAGGCGGCGCAGTTGCGGCTGAACGCCGACTTCGTTGTTCTGTCCGCCTGCAATACGGCGGCCTCCGACGGGCGGCCCGGGGGCGAGGGGCTGTCCGGACTGGCGCGGGCCTTTTTCTACGCAGGGGCCCGGTCGCTGCTGGTATCGCACTGGGAGGTGTCCGATCAGGCCACCACCGCCCTGATCACCGGTACCTTTGCGGGCCTCGACGCCATGGCGGGCAACCGGGCCATGGCGCTACAGACCGCCATGCGGGACGTCCGCGCCGACCGTCGCTGGCAGCACCCGGCCTATTGGGCGGCCTTCACCCTCGTCGGCACGCCCAGCTAGGCGTCAGGCCCCGGCCTTCCTCGCAAAGCTCCAGGCTGCGTCCGACAGCGGGCCCACCTGGGCGGCCATGGTGCGGGCGTGGCTGCTGGCGGCGGTGCCGTCACGCACCCGTCCGGCAATGCCCTGACAGATGGCGGCCAGCCGGAACAGATTATAGGCGAACAGCCAGTCGAGATTGTCAGGTCCCGCTGTCCCGGTCTTCTCGGCATAGCGGCCGACCGTCTCCTCGACCGAAGGAATGCCCAGCGTCTCGAGGTCCGCCCCGGCCAGACCGTTCCGCAGCGTCGCCGGGACCACCCAGGCGATCAGCACATCGGAAAAGTCCGCCATCGGACC
>CAYNDG010000167.1:0-4338 GCA_964395805.1 uncultured Brevundimonas sp. | reverse complement strand
GCAGGGCATCGACCGACAGGCCGGCGGCCTCGGAGTCGGCCGCGTTCATGGCGCGCCGGTGCTCCAGTCGCCATCCGGCCATCCCGAATGTGACCGCTGCATAGGTGACCACGACCGCCACGGCCACGGCCGCAAACCGCCAGTCATAGCGCGCGCCCAGCACCCCGGCCGCCAGGATCAACTCGATCCCCGTGGGCGCGAGGTTGAAGACGATGATCCTGAGCAGGAAGTCGACGGCCCGCGAGCCCCGTTCCATGATCCGCGACAGGGCGCCGGACCGCTTGGTCTGATGAAAGTCCAGCGACAGCGACAGGGCGTGCGAAAACGTATCGGCGGCCATCTTGCGCTGCGCCGCGGCTCGCACCGGGGCGAACACCACATCCAACAGCTGCGGCGTCACCGCAGACAGGAACCGCACGCCGGCCCAGCCCAGCGCAAAGGCGGCAAAGCCCCAGCCGACGGCCACCGCCGCTCCCTGCCCTGCCACCAGTTCATTGACCGCAATGCCCAGCAGCACAGGGGCCGCCACACCCAGCGCCTTGCCCAGCAGGGTCAGGGTCAGGGCCGCCGTGATCCTCAGCCTCAGCTGCGGCGCGCCCGACCGGCCCACGACTCCGAACAGATCGGCGAGGGCCTTCCAGGTAGACGGGGTTTCCGCGGGCGATTCCACCGCTGCGCCGTCCAGAGCCTTGACCGCGGGGTCCGTATTGCGCCCCCGCCCTCGTTCACCGCGCATCGCCATGGGCCCTATATGGAGGGCGTCGCGGGTTTGACAAAGCGGTCAGCCGATGTCGGCAATCGTGTCGACCAGTTCCTCGACAGCCTCGGCCGTCGTCGCCCACGAACAGACGAACCGCACCGAGCCGTCGTCAAACCGGTAGCAGGCCCAGCCCGCGTCGTTCAGGCGCCGGTGGGCCGTCGCAGGCATGCGCACGAACACGGCATTGGCCTCGACCGGATGGGCCAGCACATGCGGCGAGCGGGTGACGATGCCCGCGGCCAGCTTCTGCGCCATGGCATTGGCGTGGGCGGCGTGCGCCTCCCATGCGCCGGTTTCCAGCAGACCCAGCAGGGGTGCGGCGAGGAAGCGCCCCTTCGACGCCATCTGGCCGGCCTGCTTCAGTCGGTTGTCGATCCTCCGGGCCAGAGAGGTGTCGAACATCACCAGCGCTTCGCAGCACAAAGCCCCGGCCTTGGCGCCGCCCAGGACCAGAACGTCCACGCCCAGCCGCGCAATCGACGTCAGGTCAAACCCCGCAGCCGCCGCATTGGCCAGGCGGGCGCCGTCCATATGCACACCATGGCCGCGCGCCTTCACCGGATCGATCAGGGCCTTCAGTTCATCGTGGGTATAGACGGTGCCGTATTCCGTGGCCTGGGTCAGCGACAGGGCCGCCGGCGGCTGGCGGTGCCCGACCTCGGGCTCCGACAGCTGCGCCTTCAGCGCCATCGGATCGATTTTTCCCGAAAACCCCGGCAGGCCGATCAGGCCGATGCCTTGGCCGAAGAAGCCCGGCGCCCCGGTCTCGTCGGTGCAGACATGCGCCGCGTGATGGGCCAGCACGGCCTCAAACGGCCAGGCCAGCATCGACAGGGCCAGCGAGTTGGCCGCGGTGCCCGAGAACACGAACCGGATCTCTGCATCGGCATCCAGCTTCTGGCGGATCAGGTCCGCCGCGCGGGCGCTGACATCATCCGTGCCGTACGCGCGCGCATAGCCGTCATTGGCCTGGGTCAGTGCGGCCAGCGCTTCCGGTGCCATGCCGGCCGTATTGTCGGAGCCGAAATCGTAGCGCATGGCTCAATCCCCGGCCTGTTCCGGCTCGTCAGGCTGCATCAAGACCACACGCCTAAGCCCGCTGCCCTTCTGGGGCACCTCGACCTGATGCGGGAACGGGATTTCGATACCGGCATCATCCAGGGCTTCCTTGCCGCCCTGCATCAGGTCCGCCTGGGTCTGCCACCAGTCCCCCGAAGCGGCCCAGGCGTGCAGGGTTATCTGGACCGAGCTGTCCAGCAGCCCCGTCACTCCCGACCAGATCGGGGGATCCTTCAGCACCTTGTCGTGCCGCTGCGCGACCGCCTCCAGGACCTCCCGCGCCCGGGTCAGGTCCTCGCCATAACCGACCGTGAAATCAATCTCGACACGCCGGCGCGTCTGACCGGACAGGTTCAGGATGCGATCTCCCAGCACCTGCGAATTGGGCACGACGATCTTGTGGTTGCTGGCATTCTTCATCTGGGTGGTGAACAGGTCCAGCTTCTCGACTGACCCGACCGCGCCGCCGATGTCGATCACATCCCCCACCCGATAGGGGCGCAGGATCAGCAGCATTACCCCCGCCGCGACATTGGACAGGGTCCCCTGCAGCGCCAGACCAACAGCCAGAGAGGCCGCACCCAGAACCGCGATGATCGAGGTGGTCTGCACACCCAGTCGCTGCAACACGGCGATGAGGCCCATGATCAGCACAGCGACCCGAACGATCTGCACCGCAAAACTGAGCACCGTAGAGTCGCGCCGGAAGGCACCGATCCGCCCCAGTCCCTTGCGGGCGGCCGACGCGGCCCAGCGCGACGCCACGACCGTCGCGACCAGAATAAGGATGGCCAGCGTCAGGTTGACGGCAAAGTCACCGACCAGCTCCGTCGCCTTGGCGATCAGGGCCGCATCAAGGGACACCGCATCCCGGCCCGAGGCGAGGGTCGAGGCAATGAGGCTGGAACTGTCGATCATGTCCCGGGTCTAGCGCCCTCGCAGGCTATGTGAAGCCCCTGCTCGGGAATTCTTTGGGCCGGAAGAGACGGCTCAGGCGGCCGCCTGGGCCTCACCGGAGACGCCGGACGTTGCGCGAAGGGCTTCCCGTCCGTCGCCGACGCGCGCCATCATCTGCGCCAGGGCGGCGAAGTCGATCGGCTTGTTGAGATAGGCATCGGCCCCGGCCTCCAGCCCGGCTGCATGATCCTCGCTGCGCGCCGAGGCCGAGAGCACCACGATCGGCGTGTCGGCATTGATCCCGGCGCCATCGCGGATGTGACGGGTCGCGGTCAGACCGTCCATGACCGGCATGTTGACGTCCATGATGATGAGGTCGAACGGCTGCTCGGCGCATGCATCCAGCGCTAGCTGCCCGTTCTCGGCGGTGGTCGAGACATGCCCGGCCGAGCTCATCCAGGCTTCCAGGATCATGCGGTTGACCGGGTGGTCCTCGACGATCAGGACCGACATCTGGGTACCCTCCTCGACATCGGTGCTGACTTCCTCGGCCGCTTCCGGCGCCGCCCACTCCACGACCTCGGCTTCGACCGAGAAGGTAAAGGTTGAGCCCTTGCCCAGCTCCGAGCGAACCGTGATGTCGCCGCCCATGATATTGGCCATCCGGCGCGAGATGGTCAGACCCAGACCGGTCCCGCCGAAACGGCGTGTCGACGAGGCATCCACCTGGGTGAAGGGCTGGAACAACCGTTCCAGATCGTCCGGCGAAATTCCGGTGCCGCTGTCCGTGACCAGGAACTCGAACGCGACCCGGCGCTCGCCCAGCTTCTTGCCGCGAACCGTGTAGGCGACCGTGCCCGAATCCGTGAACTTCACAGCGTTGGAGAGAAGATTGTGGATCACCTGGCACACGCGCAGCGGATCGCCGCGCACCGTGGCGGGGATGTCGCCTTCATACGAGGCCTCGAACATCAGGCCCTTGGCCTCGGCCTGCGCCTGGAACGGTCCGGTCACGCGCCGATGCAGATCATCGACCGACACATCGACAACCTCAAAGGTCATCTTGCCCGCCTCGATCTTGGTCATGTCGAGGATGTCGTTCAGCAGGCTGAGCAGGTTGTCACCGGAATTCCGGATAATCGACAGATATTCGCGCTGGGTCGCCTCCAGCCGGGTGGCGCTCAGCAACTGGGCCGCGCCCAGCACCCCGTTCATCGGCGTGCGCAGTTCATGCGAGATGATGCCGAGGAAGTTCGACTTGGCGTCATTGGCTGCATTGGCCTTGTCGCGGGCCGCTTCCAGTTCCTCGATGAGATGCGCCTGATGCGCCTGGAAGGCCCGGATACGCTCCTCGCGCATCATGGTCATGGTCACAAGAACGAACAGTCCCGCCGCCGTAAACGGCAGGACAGCGAGGAAAGGCCAGAACAGGGGTGTCCCCCACTGGCTGACGGCAATGATCGCCGCGACCGCTCCGTAGGGAGAGGAGATGACCAGCGCCTGGCGGGGCGAGCTGCGCAGCTGGGCAAACACCAGCACATAGCCTGCGACCAGCAGGGTCAGGGCAAGTGGCTGTCCGAAGGGAGCGCCCGAAAACCAGGCCAGCAGCGGGGCCGCGGCCC
>CAYNDG010000166.1:0-4351 GCA_964395805.1 uncultured Brevundimonas sp. | reverse complement strand
GCCGTGCAGCTCGATGCCGGGCTGGAAGTCGTCGGTCGGCTTGCCCTCGCGGTCCAGTCCAAACACCCCGGCGATCACGCCCGCGACGCGGCCTGACGGCTCGTCCCAGACCACGTGGCTGGCCGCCATGCCGGGATAGACCTCGACGCCCAGCGCCTCGGCCTGTTCGGCCATCCAGCGGGTCAGATTGGCCAGCGAGCCGACGTAGCAGCCGTGGTTCTTCATATAGGCCGGCTGTGGCAGCAGGGTGATGTCCAGCTGCCCTTGCGGCCCCAGCACCAGGAAGCGGTCCCTGGTCACCGGCGTGTCCAGCGGCGCGCCCTTCTCCTTCCAGTCAGGGAACAGTTCGCTCAGACCCGTCGGGTCGATCACGGCGCCCGACAGGATGTGCGCCCCGACTTCCGAGCCCTTTTCCAGCACGGCGACCGAGACCTCGTGCCCTTCGGCGGCGGCCTTCTGCTTCAGGCGGATGGCGGCGGCCAGACCGGCCGGACCGGCGCCGACGATGACGACGTCATATTCCATGGCCTCGCGCTCGGCCCCCGTCAGGGCCTCCACCGCAGGCAGGCGGTCGATGACGGCTTCCTGCCAGGCGTTCCTTGCTCCGCCTTCGGTGGCATCCTTGGCCATGTGGTCGGCTCCCCTTGAAATGTCTGTCCGAACCCGGTTCGGTTCGCTGTTGATCCCTTATCAGAAGGTGACGTGGGGGTGGTCAAGGCTTACACCCCCATGATCAACCCTGTGATCCGGCCTGCATGAACGCTTCGCCCGCCTCTTCGGATGCCCTGACCGCCCTCCTCGCCTTCTGGCACGAGGCCGGCGTCGAGGACTGTTTCGAATCCGCGCCGGTGGACCGGACCCGCGAAACCGCACCCCCGCCGCGAGTGACGCGGGCCCAGCCGGCCCCCGGACCGTCCACGGTCACGCCGCTTCGGCGTGCACCCTCTGCTGTCAGCCCGACCGACACCGTGGCCGACGCAGTCGCGCGGGCGCGCGCTGCGGCCCGTACGCCCGACTCGCTGGAGTCCCTGACCGAAGCAATCCGCAGGTTCGAGGATTGTCCCCTCAGTGGCATGGGCGCCCGACAGGCCGTCGTCTGGCGCGGCGAGGCAACCGCGCCGGTCATGATCGTCGGTGAAGGACCGGGGGCCGACGAGGATGCCCAGGGCCTGCCCTTCGTCGGCAGGGCCGGCAAGCTGTTGGATCGCATGCTCTCGGCGGCGGGGCTCGACGGACGGGTCATGATCATCAACACCGTCTTCTGGCGTCCGCCCGGCAACCGCACCCCCACGCCCGAGGAACAGGCGATCTGCGCTCCCTTCCTTGAGCGGGCGTTCGGGTTGGTAAAGCCGAAGCTGGTCCTGACCGTCGGCGCCGCCGCCGCCCGGGCCGTCCTGCGGACCCATGAGGGCATAACGCGCATCCGCGGCAACTGGGCAGAATGGCACCTGCCGGAGGGAGGGGTGTCGGCTCCGGTCATGCCGACGCTTCACCCCGCCTTCCTTCTGCGTCAGCCCCAGGCCAAGGCCTTCGTCTGGGCCGACCTGCTTGACGTGGCGGCCCGGCTGGACGGGAACGACTCAAAATCGCCCTATTGAGGCGTCAGCAGGAACGACTTCGGGGGCGTCCCGCGCGGGCTGGCATCGACCTTGCGCCCGACGCCTGATCCGGCAGTGGCCTGACCGGATACGGGACAGACGGGGCGGCGCCATCCAGAGGGGCAGAATGATCCGACGGCTATCAGACATTGCAGCACGCGGACTGTTTGCGGGCCTGCTTGTGGCCCTGATCGGGGCAGTCCTGACAACGCCGGCCCTCGCCCAGCCGCGCGTCCTCAGCAACTCTGACCGGCTCACCTATACCAATGCGTACGATGCGCTGCGCCGCGGGGACCTCGAGGCCGCCCGGGCCTCGGCCCGCCAGGCCGAGGATCGCATCCTGCTGGGGCAGATCGAGTTCGAGCGGCTTTTCCATCCCGACCATGTCTCCAGTTTCGAGGAACTCAGCGCCTGGCTGGAGGACTATGCCGACCTGCCCGAGGCGCCCCGCGTCTATGCCCTGGCCCTGCGACGCCGCCCCGACGGCGGGGCCGAGCCGCGTCGTCCGCGCCGGGTCGATGGCCGCACATGGGAAAGCCTGACCGAGGCCGAGGGCGCCAGGGCTGCCCGCATCGCCTTCAACGGCAACGATCTGGAGCGGGCCCGCGCCACCGGCATCAGCATCGGCGACTGGTGGGTGGTGGGCCTGTCGGCCTGGCGACTGGGGGACCATGCCGCCGCCTTCACCGCTTTCGAGCGCGTGGCCTGGGACCCGACCGAGGACGCATGGGTCCGGGCCGGTGCCGCCTTCTGGGCCGCCCGCGCCGCCGCCCGCTCGGGCCAGCAGGACCAGATCGACACCCTGCTTCGCCTGTCCGCCTCATGGCCGGCCACCTTCTACGGCCAGATCGCCCTCTATCAGCTCGACATCGAACCGACCCTGACCAACTGGGGGCCCCAGCCCTATGCCGCGGCGGAAGACCAGGACCTTCGGGCGATCGCCTTCACTCCGGACATCCGGATCGATGACGACAGCCTGGTCGCCTTTATCGAACGCAACCCCGAGGCGCGCCGGGTCGTGGCCCTGATCGAGCTGAACCGCACCGGTGATGCGCGTGAGCAGTTCCGCCGCAGCTTCCGCGCGGCCTCGACCGAGGAAGAGCGCAAGCTCTGGTCGGCCCTCGGCCGCGCCTTTTCCCGACAGCTGACGCCGCGCGCCCGCGACGCCGAGACCATCGATGCGGTCCGCTACCCCCTGCCGTTGCTGGAGCCCGAGGGCGGGTTCGTCATCGAACGCTCCCTCGTCTATGCGATTGCCCGCAAGGAGACAGACTTCAACCCGCGGGCGCGGTCCAGCGCCGGCGCCTATGGTCTGATGCAGGTCATGCCGACCACTGCGGCCGAGCTCAGCGGCGACCGCGGCTTCATTTCCGACCCCGAGCGCCTCTATCAGCCTGCGGTCAACATGCGCCTCGGTCAGGGCTATGTCCTGAAGATGCTGGGCCTGTCGGCGTTCAATGGCGACATCCTGCGCACGGTCGCGTCCTACAATGCCGGGCCGGGCCCGATGCTGGGCGCGCTGCGCAAACTGGGTCCGGACGCCGACCCCCTGCTGTTGATCGAGACCATCGATGTGCCCCAGGCGCGCGACTATGTGGAGAAGGTCGTGGCGGCCTACTGGATCTATCAGCGCCTGCAGGGCCGGCCGCTCAATACACTCAAGGCCGTCGCGACGGGCGAGACGGCCATTTCAATCTATCTGGACTATGTGCCCCCGCCGCCCGTCGAGGCGACCCCGGCCGTGTCAGATCAGGCTGCTGAGTAGCAGGGCGCAGAGGCTGCAGGCCACCACAATGCTCACAGCCACCGTGACCCATGCGGGCTGTGCGGGCGATACCGGACCGGGGGCGGCAGGCGAGGACATGAGGGGCTCAGGGGCAAGAGGGACGTGGTCTTCGTCGAACGCGGCCCACCCTGCCATCGTTCCCCTAAAAAGCTGTGTTCGGTGACGGTTAACCGATCTCTGCCTGCCCCGCCTCACTCCACGCGAGGAAGTCGGCCTGTTCCAGCAGGACGCGGCAATAGTCCACCGCCGTCCCGTCATCGCCATGCGCCGCCAGATCAATGCGGAAATGCCGGAAACGCGCCGCCACCGGCGTGAAAAAGGCGTCTGCGATCGACCAGTCCCCGAAAAGATACGGCCCACCCTGGCCGAACCGCGCTTTCGCATCCGTCCACATCGCGACCATCCGCCGGATGTCAGCGGACAGTGCCTCGGACGGGACATGTGCCTCGCCCGGCTCGCCCACCATCGGATGGTCTGGCCCCATCCCCAGATCATTTCGCAGGGTGCCAAAGGCCGAATGCATCTCGCACACCGCCGAGCGCGCGACCCATCGGGCGTGGGCGTCCGCGGGCCACAGCCGGGCGTGCGGATAGTGTTCCTCGGCCCACAGGGCGATGGCCAGACTGTCCCAGACGGTCACGCCCTCCACCTCCAGCGCCGGCACCTTGCCCGCCGGCGCATGGCGGGCGATCTGCTCGGCGGTATCGGGACGGTTCAGGGCGACCATCACCTCCTCGAACTCGGCCCCGCACCGCTTCAGGATCAGCCACGGCCTCAGTGACCACGTGGAATAGGCCTTGTCTCCGAGGATCAGCTTCATGGCGGGGCTCCCTTGCTCTGGGCGACTGAATGGACCCGGCCCGGATTCGCCGCAACCTTGACTCGCCCGCCTTGCCGACCGAAACGCCAGCCCATGATCACGCGCTATTCCCGCCCCGCCGCCCCCGACACCTGGTCGCAAGAGACC
>CAYNDG010000165.1:594-4357 GCA_964395805.1 uncultured Brevundimonas sp. | reverse complement strand
CCGGCGGGCGGTCTGTGGGGAGACTTGCTCATCATCGTTCCATAACGCGCTTCGGACCGATTTGTCGTCAGGTTCCGATGGTTTGTCACAGGGCCGGGGCAGGACAGGGTGGCCTCACCGCTATGGAGCCAGCCATGTTCATCACCGCCCTTGCCCTGTCGTTCGCCCTGTCGACCGCCGCCCAGGAACCGCAATCCCACCGCCAGGCCGTCAACTGCACCGGCGTGTTCCTCTATACCCTCGTCCTGACGGCGCAGGTGGCCGAGTCGGACCCGACGCCCGAGAATCAGGAGACCGCACAGACGGCGGGCCAATTGCTGAAGGCAGCTGACGAAGAGCGACTGGCGGCGGCAGCTCGAGAAGGTCTGTCGACGGATGCGAGTGGGGCTGCGCTGAACGCGTGGCTTGAGGCCAATGTCGATAACCCCGAGGCTGTGCTCGGACGCGAGCTGGACACCTGCATCGGCGCCTTCGTCCACGCGGTCATGTAGGCCAGCGACGCGACAGGTGGCTTGACCTGAGCGGACGGGGGGACCAGCTTCCGCCCCAAAGCCCAGGAGTCAGAATGTCGCTTGCCCCCAAGCCGGTTCTCGCCGGTCCTACCGCCTCGCTGCTCGATCTGATCGGCAAGACGCCCATGGTGGAGGTCAGCCGCATGGACACCGGTAGATGCCGTCTGTTCCTGAAGATGGAGAGCCAGAACCCCGGCGGGTCGATCAAGGACCGGATTGCCCTGTCGATGATCGCGGCCGCCGAGAAGGAAGGCTGGCTGAAGCCCGGCGGGACGATCGTCGAGGCGACGGCGGGCAACACCGGTCTGGCCCTGACGCTGGTCGGCCAGGCCAAGGGCTACAAGGTCCTGCTGGTCATCCCCGACAAGATGTCCAAGGAGAAGATCCAGCACCTTCGGGCCATGGGCGCTGACGTCCGCCTGACCCGGTCGGACGTGCCGCACGGCCACCCCGAATACTACACCGACATGGCCGAGCGCCTGGCCCAGCAGATCCCGGGGGGCTACTACGTCAACCAGTTCGCAAACGACGCCAACTCTGCCGCGCATTTCGAGACCACAGGCCCGGAGATCTGGGACCAGCTGGACGGCAAGGTCGACGCCTTCGTTGCCGGGATCGGTTCGGGTGGCACCATCACCGGCATTGGCCAGTTCCTGAAGTCAAAGGGATCGAAGGCCGAGATCATCCTGGCTGACCCGGTCGGCTCGACGTTGGCGGGCATCGTCAATGATGGGGTGCCGGGCCCGGAGGGCAGCTATACGGTCGAGGGGATCGGCCAGAACTTTGTGCCTGAAACGGCCCACATGGATCTGATCGACAAGGCCTATTCGATTCCGGATGCCGAGGCGATCGCAACGGTCCGCGAGTTGCTGCTCAAGGAAGGGATTCTGGCGGGGTCGTCGTCGGGAACCCTGATCGCAGCGGCATTACGCTGGTGCCGCGAGCAGACCGAGCCGAAATCGTGCGTGACCTTCGTCTGCGATACCGGGGCCAAGTACCTGTCCAAGGTCTACAACGACGCATGGCTGGCCGATCAGGGTCTGGGTGAGCGCGCGCTGCACGGCGACCTGTCCGACCTGATCACCCGGAAATATGAGGACGGGGCTGTCGTGGTCGCCGGGCCGGACGATACCCTCGACACCGTGTTCAAGCGGATGCGCGGGGCGGATGTCTCCCAGCTTCCGATCATCAGCGAGGGGCGACTGGTCGGGATCGTCGACGAGAGTGATCTGGTGCACACCATGAACACCGACGAGATCACGCGCGAGGAGCGCTTCAAACTGCCGGTATCCAAGGTCATGACGCGCGATCTGGACACGGTTCAGGTCAATGAGCCGCTGGAGGCGCTGGTGCCCCTGTTCGACCGGGACCGGGTGGCGATCGTGCTGGACGGCGAGCGGTTCGTCGGCCTGATCACCCGGACCGACCTGATCAACCACCTGAGCCTGAACCGGTGAGATGAACCTGGATCGCCGCCAGCTTGTGATCGGGGGCCTTGCGGCGGCGACCACAGTCTGGCCTGGATCGGTGGCCGGCCAGGACCCCGCGGCCCTCGGCATCTCCCTGGTCAACTATCCGAGCGGCTCATTTCCGATCAATGGCCTGTTGTTCTCGCCGGTGGGCGAGGCGCAGCGGGGCCCGAAGGCCGGCGCGGCGGTGGCGCTGCTGCATGGCGGTGGCGGGGCCCAGGACGATGTCCACATCTTTACCGAAGGCGCCCTCGGCCTGACGGCGCGCGGCTATCACTGCCTGATGCCCAACTATTTCGATGCCACGCCCAGCCAGCGACGGAGTACGGCGGTCGCCGCGCGGCGCTGGCGCCGGGCGATCCTGGATGGACTGGGCTGGCTGGGACAGCAACCGGGTGTTGATCCTCGCCGCGTCGGGGCGCTGGGCTTCTCCCGAGGGGGATCGCTGGGGCTGGACGGTGTGCTGCAGGAGGGTGGCGCGCAGGCGTTTGTAGGCGTGGCGTCGGGCGGCTCGCTGGATGTCGGCGACATCCGCCATCGGCCGCCGGTGCTGTTCATCTATGCCGATGGTGATCCGCTGGTTTCTGCGCGGCGTGTCGAGGGGCGTGCCGCGACCCTGACGGCGGCCGAGGTGCCGGTCGAAACCCATCGGCTGACTTCGCCTCGCCACCGCTTTGATCCGGACGAATGGCGGACGGTCTTCGATGTAGCCGGTCGGTTCCTTGACCGGACGTTGGCATGAGAGGCACCCGTCGGCAGCTTCTCGTGACGGCCGCGGTGGCTCCATGGCTGACAGGCGCGGCCCCGGCACAGCAGGCGGCCTTCTCGGTCGAGACCCTGACGTTCGAGAGCCGTGGAAAGCCGATCCGAGCGGCCCTCTATATTCCCGCAAATCCGAACGGGGCGGCGATCGTGTTCCTGCACGGGGCCGGCGGCATCGGCCCGGCCAATCTAACACTCGCAGAGGGGTTTGCGACCGAAGGCTTCAAGGTCATGGTGCCCGCCTATTACGACGCGGCGGCGGATGACGGGGTGCGGCCCGAGCCGGTCATGGATGCCTGGCGGGCCGTCGGCAGCGACGCCATCGACTGGATGATCGCCTCGGGGATCGACCGGCGCCGCGTCGGCATCATGGGCTATTCGCTCGGCTCCTATGTCGCCGTCGACGGCGCGCTGGGCAACAGTCGCGCGGCGGCGGCGATCGGTGTGGCCGGGGGCTGGGATGTCTATGTGCCGCGCCCGCCGCGTCGTCGCATTCCGGTGCTGGTCATCCAGTCCGGGAACGACACCCATGTCTCGCCCGAGAGCACGCGCCGTTGGGTGGAGTTCCTGAGACTGGCCGATGTGCCCGTCCGGCTGCAGGTGGTGCGAGGCGCCGGGCACCTCTATACCCCCGCCCAGTGGGCCGAGGTGCAGCGACTGGCCTCGGACTTCCTCCAGCGAACCCTTCTGTAGAGAGCCGACCCCCGTATGACCAACCGCAAGAACCGCCCGGGTTTCTCCACGCGCGCCATCCACGCCGGACAGCGGCCCGACCCGACCACGGGGGCGGTGATGACGCCGATCTACGCGACCTCGACCTATGCCCAGGAAAGCCCCGGGGTGAACAAGGGCTATGAGTATGCGCGGGGCAAGAACCCGACGCGCGAGGCGTTTGAGGCCTGTATCGCCGATCTGGAGGGCGGCACCCACGGCTTTGGCTTCGCCAGCGGCATGGCGGCGACCTCGACTACGCTCGAGCTTCTGGATGCCGGCAGCCACATCGTCACCGGCTACGACCTG
>CAYNDG010000165.1:0-548 GCA_964395805.1 uncultured Brevundimonas sp. | reverse complement strand
CCTATGTCGACATGGCCGATCCGGCGGCGGTCGAGGCCGCCATCACAGACCGGACCCGGATGATCTGGGTCGAGACCCCGACCAATCCCCTCATGAAGCTGGCGGACATCGCGGCCCTGTCGAAGATCGCCAGGGCCCGGGGCCTGATCCTGGTGGTCGACAACACCTTCGCCACGCCGTTCTGCCAGCAGCCGATCGGTCTGGGGGCCGACGTCGTCATGCACTCGGCGACCAAGTATCTGAACGGGCACTCGGACATCGTGGGCGGGGTGCTGGTGACGGCGAACCCGGAGCTGGCCGCCCAGCTGAAGTTCCTGCAGAACTCGGTCGGCGGGATCATGGGGCCGTTCGATGCCTTCCTCGCCAACCGGGGGCTGAAGACACTGGGCCTGCGGATGAAGGCGCACTGCGAGAACGCAATGGCGGTGGCCCGCTGGCTGGAGACCCGCAAGGGCGTGGCGAGGGTCATCTACCCCGGCCTGATCAGCCATCCCGGGCACGACCTGGCGGCGCGCCAGATGACCGGCGGGTTCGGCGGCATGGTCAGT
>CAYNDG010000164.1:3753-4363 GCA_964395805.1 uncultured Brevundimonas sp. | reverse complement strand
CCAGCTGGAAGCCGGCGCCGAGGTTGTCGAGCGACTGCAGCACCTGCAGCCGCCGCTCGGCCGACAGGCTGAGCGGGCGTTTGGGGTCGGTGGTCAGATAGGCAAAGGCGCGCGCCTTGGACCGGCCGATGCGACCGCGGATCTGGTGCAGCTGGGCCAGGCCGAACATGTCGGCGCGGTGGACGATCAGGGTATTGGCGGTCGGGATATCGAGGCCACTCTCGACGATGGTGGTCGACAGCAGCACGTCATATTCGCCCTCGTAGAAGGCGCTCATCACGGCTTCCAACTGGGTCGGTGACATCTGGCCGTGGCCGACGACGGCCTTCACCTCGGGCACCTGTTCGCGCAGGAACTGTTCGATGTCGGGCAGGTCGGCCAGACGCGGCGCGACATAATAGGCCTGACCGCCGCGGTATTTCTCGCGCAGCAGGGCCTCGCGCACCATGACGGGATCCCAGGGCGCGACATAGGTGCGAACCGCCAGACGGTCGACCGGCGGGGTGGCGATGATCGACATCTCGCGGATGCCGGACAGGGCCATCTGCAGGGTGCGCGGGATGGGGGTGGCGGTCAGGGTCAGCAGGTGGACGTCGGCGCGCAGACTCTT
>CAYNDG010000164.1:0-3674 GCA_964395805.1 uncultured Brevundimonas sp. | reverse complement strand
GAAGCCGACCTGTTCGCTGAGCACCGCGTGAGTGCCGACCACAATCTCGAAACTGCCGTCCTTGAGGCCCGCCCGGGTCTCATTGGCATCCTTTGCTGTGACCATGCGCGACAGGTGACGGACGGTGATCGGCCAGCCGGCAAACCGCTCGCTGAAGGTTTTGAAGTGCTGGCGGGCCAGAAGTGTCGTCGGGCAGACGATGGCCACCTGTTGACCGGTCATGGCGACGACGAAGGCAGCCCGCAGCGCCACCTCGGTCTTGCCAAAGCCGACGTCGCCACAGATCAGCCGGTCCATGGGCGTGCCCTTGGCCAGATCGGACAGGACATCGCCGATGGCGTTCAGCTGGTCGTCGGTTTCCTCATAGGGGAAGCGGGCACAGAATTCGTCGAACAGCCCCTGCGGCGGGACCACGACCTCGCTCTCGCGCAGGGCCCGTTTGGCGGCCAGCGCGATCAGGCCCTCGGCCATTTCGCGCAGACGGGCCCTCGCCTTCGCCTTGCGGCCCTGCCAACCGGCGCCGCCCAGCCGGTCCAGCTGCACGCCCTCGGCCTCGGTGCCGTAGCGGGTCAGCAGGTCGATGTTCTCGACCGGGAGATACAGCTTGGCATCGCCGGCATAGGCCAGCTCCAGACAGTCGTGGGGGGCCTGCTGGATGTCGAGGGTACGCAAGCCTTCGTAGCGTCCGATGCCATGGTCGAGGTGGACCACCAGGTCGCCCGTGGTCAGGGCCGAGGCCTCGGCGAGGAAGTTGGAGGCGCGGCGCTTTTTCCTTGGCCGAGCCAGCCGGTCGCCGAGGATATCGGTCTCGGTGATGACGACCAGGTCCCCGGTCTCGAACCCCGTCTCAACCGGCAGCACAGCCCGCAGGTAAAGGGTGTCGGTCGCCGCCTGGACGTCGGCCCAGTCACGCACGGGCACGACCGGGTTCAGGCCATGGTCCGACAGCATGGAGGCCAGGCGTTCCGACGACCCCTCGCTCCAGGAGGCAAACAGCACCTTGCGGCCGGCCTCCCGCAGGCTGCGCGCATGGGCGGCAACCGCCTCGAACAGATTGACGCTGTCCTGGGCACGCTCGGCGGCGAACGACCGGCCCAGCCGCCCACCCGCATCATCTCCGGGGCCGCTCAGGGGGCTGAGCTGGATGACGTTGCGATGCGACAGCGCCGCGGTCCAGTCCCCGGGGGACAGGTACAGGGCATCGGGAGGCAGGGCGTGGCCGCTACGGGCGCTGCGTCCGGCAGCACTCCGGGCCGCCTCGCGCCGCGCTTCAAAGGCGTCCACCGTCAGGTCCCAACGCTCGCTGCGGGCCTGATCGGCCTGGCCGTCCAGATAGATGACGGCGTCGGCCGGCAGATAGTCGAACAGAGACTCCAGCTGCGGGTAGAGCAGCGGCAGCCAGTGCTCCAGACCCTGACGACGCGTGCCCTCACTGACGGCGGCGTAGAGGGGATCATCGCCCGCCGTCCCGAAGCGCTCGAGATAGCCGGTGCGGAAGCGCGATATGGTCTCGGCATTCAGCAGGGCCTCGGACACCGGGGCCAGCTGCACGGAGGACAGCTGGCCGGTCGAGCGCTGGGTGGCCGGATCGAAGGTGCGGATCGACTCCAGCTCCTGCCCGAACATGTCGAGGCGTACCGGCTCGTCGAAACCGGGCGGATAGACGTCGATCACCCCGCCCCGAACGGCATATTCGCCGCGCTCGGACACGGTCGAGGCGCGGACATAGCCATTGGTGGTGAAATAGGTCTCGAGAGCCGCCGTATCGAGGTCACGGCCAACATGGGTCTGGAATCCGGCCGCGGCCGTTACGGCGCGCGGTGGCGTCCGCTGCACGGCGGCGCCCACGGTGGCGACAATCAGGCGCGGTCGCCCGGGCGCACCGCCCCGGGCCAGCAGGCTGAGCGTCGCCATGCGCTGCGCCGAGACCGCGGATGAGGGGCTGAGCCGGTCATAGGGCAGACAGTCCCACGCCGGATAGCTGACGATCTCCACCCCGTCGGCAAAGAAACCGATGGCATCGATGAAACGGGCGGCGCGCGAGGCGTCCCGCGCCACGAACAGCGCGGTCTGGCCGGGCGCCAGTCGTTCGGCAATCCGCAGCGCGTCCAGACCCTCCGGCGCGCCGCTCAGGGTGGTGATGTCCGCCATTACCCAATGCCCCGCGCCACCTCGGTCGAGACCGACTCGGCGACGAATCGGCGAATGCGGTCCATCAGGGGACCCTCCCACTCGGGTGGGGTCGACGCTGCGTCCTTGATCCAGCCGTAGAGGGCGTGGTCGTCCTCATCCAGCAGGGCCTCGAACAGGGCGAGGTCGGCTTCGCCCAGTTGCGGTGCCACCTGTTCCGAGAAGGGGCCGAGGATCATGTCGGCCTCGCGAAAGCCCCGACGCCAGGCGCGGAAGCGGATGCGATTCAGCCGGGTGGTCAGTTCGGCACGTGCGATGTCTTCGGCCACAAGAATTCTTGCCCGGTCAAAAGGAATGGAGCGCTGTCAGATAGCGATCATGGGTGCGTTTCGCCACCCGTCCCGTCGGGCTATCGTGCCGCATCATGCGGCCCGAGATTCTGTTTCCCCTGTTTGCGCCGGTGGAACGCCTGAAGGGCGTCGGCCCACGCATGGCCCCGGCTGTGCACCGGCTGGCCGGGCCGCTGGTGCGCGATCTGATGTTCCTGGCCCCGGCCGGCCTGATCCGGCGGCGCGAGATGACGGTTCAGACCGCGGTCGCGGGCGAGGTGGGCATCTTTGACCTGATCATCGGCGGCCTGACCAAACCGGGGCGGCCGGGCCTGCCGTTCAAGTTGAGGGCCAATGACGAGACCGGCTTTCTGACGCTGGTCTGGTTTGGCGGTTCAGAGGCCTGGATTCGCAAACAATGCCCGGACGGGGAGCGACGGATCGTCAGTGGCAAGGTCGAGACATTCAATGACCTGGTCCAGATAGTTCACCCGGATTATGTGGTCTCGATCGACAAGCGGGATGAGATTGTGCCAGTCGAGCCGGTCTATCCAGCCACCCAGGGGATCACCTCGCGGCAGGTGCGCAAACTGGTGCTGACGGCGATGGAGTCGCTGCCGGACCCGGCCGAATGGCAGGATGCGGCGTGGCTGGCCAGACAGGGCTGGCCGTCGTGGCCGGACGCGATGAGGGCCCTGCACGCCCCGGAGAGCGAGATCGATCTGGACGCGCAGGCCCCGGCGCGGGCGCGGCTGGCGTTCGACGAGCTGCTGGCGCACCAGCTGGCGCTGGCCCGACGGCGGCGGAACCGGCAGGCAGTGCGAGCCCCCCGGCTGGCACCCGGCGCGGCGGCTGAACGGATGCTGAGCGCCCTGCCCTTCACCCTGACCGGGGCCCAGCAGCGGGCGGTGGCCGACATCCGGCGCGATCTGGCCGGGGGCGAGCAGATGGCGCGGCTGCTGCAGGGTGATGTCGGTTCTGGCAAGACGGCGGTGGCGGCGCTGGTCATGGCCGATGCCGTGGACAGCGGCTTTCAGGCGGCGCTGATGGCGCCGACCGACATTCTGGCGCGCCAGCATCATGAGCGGCTGGCCCCGCTGTTCGCCGAGGCGGGGGTGAGCTGCGCCCTGCTGACCGGTCGGGACCCCGCCAGTGTGCGGCGGCCGGTGCTGGAGGGGCTGGCCGGCGGGCGTCTGCCGATCGTGATCGGCACCC
>CAYNDG010000163.1:0-4377 GCA_964395805.1 uncultured Brevundimonas sp. | reverse complement strand
CGCTCCATGTAATTGTCCTGCACCTCGATGTCCGCCTGGGTGAAGAAGCGGAAGATCTGCGTCAGCAGATTGCGTTCGGCGCTGCTCAGATTGGCCGCCCAGTCCTTGCAGTCCTCGCCCAGCGGCACCTCCTCGGGCATCCAGTGGACCTGCTGCTGCTTCTTCCACATGTCGAAGGCCCACGGGTACCGGAACGGCTTGTAGGCCGCCGAGGGCGTGAGCAGGCCGGGCAGGGTGTCGGCGGGCGTGATCGGGCTGTGGGCGTTCATGCGCGTCTCGTGCACTTGAGGGTCATCTCGGAAGGCGAGCCCGCACAATGCGCGGAGACCGACGGCCTGCCAAGGGGGTCATGGGCCGATGTTGTGATTGTGATCGTCGCACCCCCTAAATCTTGTGGTTAACGCGCGCCGGACTGGGGATGGAATATGCTCCGGACGCGTCGCGTTTAGAGGGAGAAAAATGCGAGAGAACAATTTTAGCTAGAAAAATCACAAACCAGCGTTATAGTTCTCCTGCCGGGGGAATCGGGACGGTGTCACTGTTCCGCTCGCCCTGCGTCGTGGACGTCACGTCCGAACAGGGAGGCTAAAACCATGAAACGACTGAAAATTCTCGCCCTCGGGGCCACAGCGGCCCTGGGCCTGAATGCGGCCCTCAGCGCGCCGGTGCTGGCCCAGGCCGCTGAACCCTATGTGGGCCAGCTGGCGCTGTTTGCGACGGACTGGTGCCCCCGCAACTGGCACAAGGCCGACGGGACGTTGCTCTCCGTCAGTACCAACCAGGCGCTCTTTTCCCTGTACGGCACGACCTATGGCGGCAATGGCAGCACCAACTTTGCCCTGCCGAACCTGCAGGGCCGGGCCCCGGTCAGCTACTCCTCGACCATGCCGCTCGGACTGGTCGCCGGAAACACCACCGCCACGCTGACCATCACCCAGATGCCGGCGCATAATCACATGCTGCTGGCAGCGACGACCGGGCCGACCAGCAATAATCCGGCCGGCGGCAGTCTGGCGACCTTTCCGACGGGCTCGCCGATCTATGCCTCGCCGTCCGAGACGCCGTCGGTCGCCATGCACCCGAATGTCGTGACGCCGACCGGCAACGGTCAGCCCTTCTCGATCCAGAACCCGATCCTGGCCATGAACTGGTGCGTGTCCCTGCAGGGCATCTATCCGTCGCGGCCATAGGGGATAAACAGTATGACAAAATCAGCAAAACGGGCGGCCATGATCGCCGGGCTCGCTCTGGCAGGCTGTCTCGCCTCGCCGGCTGCGGCCCAGGACCAGTTTATCGGGCAGCTTCAGCAGTTCGGCATGAATTGGTGTCCGCAAGACTGGCACCGGGCGGACGGCACGCTGCTGTCCGTCAATGAGTACGGTGCCCTCTACAGCCTGATCGGCACGACCTATGGCGGCAACGGTACTCAGACATTCGCCCTGCCCGACCTGCGGGCCCGGGCGCCGATCGGCTATTCAACCCAGATGCCGCTGGGGGTCATGGCCGGCACCCCCTCGACAACCCTGACGTCGATCAATCTGCCGGCCCACAGCCATGGCCTGCAGGGCGACGAAACCGGGCCGGTGACCAATCAGCCCAACGGCTCCATGCTGGGAACCTTCCCGCCCGGATCTCCGATCTACAGCAGCGGGAGCGGCGCGATTCCGCTGAACTATCATGTCGTCCAGATCACGGGCGGCAACCAGCCGGTCCAGACCCAGAGCCCGATTCTGGCCACCAACTGGTGCATCGCCCTGTACGGGATCTATCCCTCACGCCCCTGACCAGGGTTTCCGGTCGGTGAGACCTTTGCCCCGTCGGACACCCTCCGGCGGGGCGTTCTCATTCAGTCGAATATCAGCACCGCCAGCCCGGTCAGGGCAAAACCGAGCGCGGCGGCGATACGGATCCAGGCCATCGGCAGCCGGGTCGCGGCCCTTTCGCCCAGAAAGACCGCCGGCCCATTGGCCAGCATCATGCCCAGCGTCGAGCCGATCACGACCGGAACCAGGGCCTCGAACCGCACCGCCAGCGCCGCTGTGGCGATCTGGGTCTTGTCGCCCATCTCGAGCACGAAGAAGGCCGCGGTGGTCGTCAGGAAGATGCCGCGCCAGGTGGTCTCCGCTGGCGCGGGACGCTGTTCCAGCCTGTCAGGGACCAGGGTCCAGGCGCCGAAGGCCAGGAACGTCAGGCCCACCCCCCATTTGAGCCAGGGTCCCTCGGCGAAGCTTGCCAGGACCGAGCCGGCTACCCCGGCCACCAGATGGTTGGCCACGGTGGCGACCAGTATGCCCGCGAGAATGGGGGCCGGGCGTCGCCACGCCGCCGCCAGCAATACCGCCAGCAGCATGGTCTTGTCGCCGATCTCGGCCAGGGCCACCAGGCCGGTGGAAACGCCGAGGGCCTCCCAGAAGGGTCCGCCTGAAAAAGGATTCACGCCAGGTTACTCGAGCGGGGGCGACGGGCAGACCGACGGTCATCGCGAACGCCCCCGCATGGTGCGCCCCGCGATGCCAGCGGTCTTGTCAAACAGCTCCGTGACCCTGAGGTCTGACGGAGCCCCGCACGCGCCATTCCCTCCGGGCGAGGGAAAGTGTGTTGACGCGCGCCCCACCTTGGCGTGGGCGACTACTCCCCGATGACGAGGCGGCCGCTTTACGCCGATGATGCGTGCCGCGCAAGTCGGGCCTGGCGGTGGCGTCCGTATCGCTCCAGCGCCCAGGCGGCCAGCCAAAGGCTCATGGCCCAGGCCGCGCCGACACACCAGCCGGCCAGCACGTCCGACAGCCAGTGGGCGCCCAGATAGACCCGGGTGAGTCCTACCGTGAAGGCCAGAAGAAGTGCCGCCCCCAGCACCCAGGCCTTGTCCCGTCGCCGGGTCAGGTCCTGGGCCACCAGCGTCCCGAGGCTGAGATAGAAGACCGTCGCAAGCAGGGCATGGCCCGAAGGGAAGCTGGCGTTCAGCGTCTCGACCGCCTGATAGGCGACCGGCGGGCGCTCGCGCTCGAACACGGACTTCAGGCCCTCGCTGAGGCCGACGGCGCCGATCAGGCCCAGCACCAGCCGAAGGGCGGCGCCCCGGTGGCGCTGCAGCAAAAGATAGCTGACGGCCAGCACGGTGAAGAGGGACAGGACGGAGATGCCGCCGAGCGACGTCAGGTCGGCCGCCGCCTCCTCGACCCACCAGGGACCGAGCGGGTCGCCGGCGTCTCCGCGCTCACGCAGGGCGTCCAGCACCTGATGATCCAGACCGCGGTCGCCCTGTTCAGCGATTTCCCCGGCCAGTTCGAGAAACAGGAGCCCGCTCAGTCCCATCACCAGAAAGGCGCCGAGCGCGGCGGCCTCGGTCCGCGCCAACCTGAGGATGCGCGCCACCAGGGGGGGCAGGATTTCGGTCAGTCGGCGACGGAATTCGGCAAGGGTCATCGCTGCCAAACGGCCAAGGTTGTCGCGTGTTCCGGCCGGCGGAATTTCCGATCACGATTTCGTGAAGTTAAACCCCCCGTCACCCGGCTGTCATGGGCCTTTCCACAATCGGAACCCGCTTGCCCCCCGATTCGTGAAGAATGTGATCGTCAAGCCCGTTGACGGGTCGTTAGCGATATGTGCCCCATATGTGGCGTCGGGACCTGCTTCGCACACTATATCGTGTGTCACTGCGGGGGCGCTGTTGCATTGGCATTCGGGGATAGACAGACATCATGGCTGGCGGAGAAGCTTTGAAAGCGATGGAAATCCAGACGGTTGAAGCGGGCCAGACGCCCGAGCGGCCGCATCTGAAGGTTGTGCCGTCCATCGTTCTGGATCGCTCGCGCGACGCCCTGCTCACCGACTTCGGCAAGAAGACGCTGGAGGATCGCTACCTGCTGGCGGGCGAAAGCTATCAGGACATGTTCGCGCGGGTCGCCAATGCCTTTGCCGACGATGCCGACCACGCCCAGCGCATCTATGACTATATGAGCCGCCTGTGGTTCATGCCGGCCACCCCCGTCCTGTCGAACGGCGGGGCCAATCGTGGCCTGCCGATCTCCTGCTTCCTCAATGCGGTGGGCGACAGCCTCGACGGTATCCAGTCGGTCTGGAACGAGAATGTCGCCCTGGCCTCGAACGGCGGCGGCATCTACTGGGGCGGCGTCCGCTCGATCGGCGAGAAGGTCAAGGGCGCGGGCCAGACCTCGGGCATCATCCCCTTCATCCGCGTGATGGACAGCCTGACGCTGGCGATCAGCCAGGGCTCTCTGCGCCGGGGCTCGGCTGCCGTCTATCTGGACGTGCATCACCCCGAGATCGAGGAGTTCCTCGAGATCCGCAAACCGTCCGGCGACTTCAACCGCAAGTCCCTGAACCTGCACCATGGCATCAACATCACGGATGCCT
>CAYNDG010000162.1:2672-4424 GCA_964395805.1 uncultured Brevundimonas sp. | reverse complement strand
TGTTGTGATCATGGTGGTCAGCTCCCCAGTCAACCGGATCGTCGCCTGCTCCGGCCGAGCACGCGAAGCGGCGATTACAAGAGGGTTCTGCCCGTCCCGTCAAAGCCCGATTCATTACAAAGCTGTAAGGCGAGCGTGGACCTCAGCCTCGCCCAGTCCGGCGATCTCCAGCCGTTTGATCCGGCTGCGGTCGCCCTGCACCAATGCGACCGCGCCGCGCGGCAGGCCAAGCGCCCCGGCCACCAGACGGACAAGTGCGTCATTGGCCTTGCCCTCGATCGGGCGGGCGCGGACCCGTGCCTTGAGCACGGCCTGCCTTCTGGGTCACTGTCCCAGCCGTCCAGCCGGTCGTGCGCCGCCCCGGGCATCAGCCGCACCGAAATGCGGCAGGCCGGCTCAGCCAAGCGCCGTCATCAGCTCGGGCACGGCGGTCTTGTAGTCGGCGACCAGGCCGTAGTCGGCGACCTGGAAGATCGGGGCGTCCGGATCCTTGTTGATCGCGACGATGATCTTGGAGTCCTTCATCCCGGCCAGATGCTGGATGGCGCCCGAGATGCCGATGGCGATGTAGAGCTCGGGGGCAACCACCTTGCCGGTCTGGCCGACCTGATAGTCGTTCGGCGCATAGCCGGCGTCGACCGCGGCGCGCGAGGCCCCGACAGCGGCGCCCAGCTTGTCCGCCAGCGGGTCCATGACTGCCTGGAATTCCTCGGACGAGCCCATCGCCCGGCCGCCGGAGACGACGATCCTGGCCGCGCCGAGCTCGGGGCGATCCGACTTGACCTTTTCCTCGGAGACGAAGGTGGTCCCGGGGGCATCGCCGCCGGTCACGGATTCGACCGGGGCCGAGCCGCCTTCCTCCGCGGCATCGAAGCCGGTGGGGCGGACGGTGATGACCTTCTTCGCGTCCGACGACTGGACGGTTTCCAGCGCATTGCCCGCATAGATCGGCCGCACGAAGGTATCGGCCGACACCACCTCGATGATGTCCGAGATGGGGGCCACGTCCAGCCTGGCGGCGATACGCGGGGCGAAATTCTTGCCGTCCGTCGTGGCCGGGGCGAGGATGGCGTCGTAGCTGCCGGCCAGCGGCAGGACGGTGGCCTCGACGGCCTCGGCCAGTACCTTGCCCAGACCGGCGCTCTCGGCCAGCAGGACCTTGCGTACGCCCTTGATCTTCGCGGCAGCCTCAGCCGCAGCCTTGGCGCCTTCGCCCACGACCAGAATGTCGATGTCGCCGCCGATCTTCGAGGCAGCGGTCACGGTTTTGTGCGTGGTGTCACGGACGGTCGCACCGTCGTGGTCCGCAATGACGAGAACGGCCATCAGAGAACTCCCTTGGACTTGAGCCTGGCCACCAGTTCGGCGGCGTCGGCGACCTTTTCACCCGCCTCGCGCTTCGGCGGCTCGGTGACCTTGACCACCTTGAGCCGCGGCGCGGTATCGGTGCCATAGTCGGCGACCGCCCTCGTCGCGATCTCCTTCTTCTTGGCCTTCATGATGTTCGGCAGCGAGGCATAGCGCGGCGTATTGAGGCGCAGATCGACGGTGATGATCGCCGGCAGGGAAACCTCGATCGTTTGCAGGCCGCCGTCGATCTCGCGCGTGACCTGGGCCTTGCCGTCCTTGATCTCGATCTTCGAGGCAAAGGTCGCCTGCGGCCAGTCCAGCAGGGCCGCCAGCATCTGGCCGACCGCATTGTTGTCGCCGTCGATGGCCTGTTTGCCCATCAGCACCAGATCGGGCTTTTCC
>CAYNDG010000162.1:707-2655 GCA_964395805.1 uncultured Brevundimonas sp. | reverse complement strand
CCTTGGCCACGGCCAGCGGCTCCAGATCCGTGTCGGACTGAACCAGGATGCCGCGGTCAGCGCCGATGGCCAGGGCGTTGCGGATCGTCTCCTGGGCCTGAGTGACACCGATCGAAACTGCGACGATTTCACCCGCCGTATCGGCGGCGTGATGACCCTTGCCTTCCTTGAGCCGAACGGCCTCCTCGACGGCGATTTCGTCGAAGGGGTTCATGCTCATCTTGACATTGGCGAGGTCCACCCCGCTCTGGTCGGCCTTGACCCTGGCCTTGACGTTATAGTCGATCACCCGTTTGACAGGGACGAGAACCTTCATGAGCCTATCCATTAAAGTGCCGACCATCGCGCGGCCGGAATACATGGCGTTGGACATGGAACGGCCAAACCGGCCTGTCAATGTAACGCGGGGTCAAGCTATGTGCGGCAAACGCACGCCGCGACCCTGCCAAGGAGCCCCGGACCATCCATGAACCGTCTTCTCAGCCCCGGACGACTGGGCGTCCTCTTCTTCGGCCTGTTCGGTCTGATCGTTGCGGGCCTGCTGGTCTATCAGCAGATCTGGGTCAGTCCCGGTGAACGCTGCAAGGCGGACGGCAAGTGGTACGACGTCGCCAGCCGCACCTGCGCCACGCCGATCTATATTCCGGACATCACCGGCCGGCCGGAAGGGGTCAGCCGCGAGGAGGCCTCCATGGCCGGGAACCGGGAGCTGGTCCAGCTGGAGCGGCAGGTCGCGGCCGAGCGGCGCGCACGGGACGCGGCCGTCGAGGCCGAGCGGGCCCGCATCCGGGCCCGTCAGGACCGTTGAGCTAGCGTGTGGCGCCCGGGCGCCATTTGACGTCATCGGCGCCGTGGTGGTTGGCCCGTCGCCCCGCCACGAACAGATGGTCGGACAACCGGTTGAGGTAGCGCAGGGCCGCCGGAGTCACGGCCTCGCCGGACCCGGCGAGACGGACGGCGCAGCGCTCGGCCCGCCGGCAGACGGTGCGGGCCAGATGCAGATGGGTCGACAGGGGTGATCCGCCCGGCAGGATGAAGCTGTCGAGCGGCTTCTGACTCTCGTTCATCCAGTCGATTTCCTGCTCGAGACGCTCGACCTGGCTGTCGATGATGCGCAAGGCCTCCCACTCCGGCGGGGGATCGAGCGGTGTGGCCAGGTCGGCCCCGAGGTCGAACAGCTCATTCTGGATCCGCGCCAGCATGGCATCGATCCGATCGTTCTGGGCCGAGTGCAGACGGGCCATGCCGATGACGGCGTTCAGCTCGTCGACGGTACCATAGGCCTCCACCCGAAGGTCGGTCTTGGATACCGGGGCGCCATTGGCCAGCCGGGTGTACCCGTCGTCACCCGTCCGGGTGTAGATCTTGTTGAGGACCACCATGGCCTAGCCCCCGTTCGTGGACTTCCACCACATGGCGACGACCAGCAGGACGACTGCGACGGCCTGAAGGGCGACCCGCAACCGCATCAGATGATTCGATTGCGTCCGGGCAGCATCACCCGGGGTAAACAGGGCCTTCAGGCCAAAGCCGAGGGTGATGGCGACCGCGGCGATGGCGGCGAGGATCAGGATGTCGACAATATTGCCCATGCCAACAAACTAGGCTGCGCGCCCCCGCCTGACCAGAGGGGCAGGCGGGGTGCGGCATCAGGCCCGGTCAGTAGCGGTAATGATCCGGCTTGAAGGGGCCATTGGTCGGGACCGAGATGTAGTCGGCTTGGGCCTTGGTCAGGGTCGTCAGCTTGGCGCCCAGCTTGTCGAGGTGCAGGGCCGCGACCTTCTCGTCCAGGTGTTTGGGCAGGACGTAGACCTGGTTCTGGTATTTCGACTTGTTGGTCCACAGTTCGATCTGGGCCAGCGTCTGGTTGGTGAAGGAGGCCGACATCACGAAGCTCGGGTGGCCGGTCGCATTGCCGAGGTTCACCAGACGGCCCTTGGACAGGAGG
>CAYNDG010000162.1:360-655 GCA_964395805.1 uncultured Brevundimonas sp. | reverse complement strand
CGTCCCACTTCATGTTCTTCAGGCCCGCGACCTGAATTTCGCTGTCGAAGTGGCCGATGTTGCAGACGATGGCGTTGTGACGCATCGCCCGCATGTGATCGACGGTGATGACGTCCTTGTTGCCGGTGGCCGTGACGAAGATGTCGGCCTTGTCGGCCACATCATCCAGGGTCTGGACCTCATAGCCTTCCATGGCCGCCTGCAGGGCGCAGATCGGGTCGATCTCGGTGACGATCACGCGGGCGCCGCCCTGGCGCAGCGAGGCGGCCGAGCCCTTGCCGACGTCGCCATAGCC
>CAYNDG010000162.1:0-252 GCA_964395805.1 uncultured Brevundimonas sp. | reverse complement strand
GAGTCGTTGACGTTGATGGCGGGGAAGGGCAGCTCGCCGCGCTCGGCCATCTGGTACAGGCGGTGGACGCCGGTGGTGGTCTCTTCCGACACGCCGCCGATGGCGTCACGGATAGCCGAATAGAAGCCGGGCTTTTCCTTCAGATACCGCTTCATGACGCCGAAGAGGGCTTCCTCCTCCTCGTTCTGCGGGTCGTTCAGGACCGAGATATCCTTCTCGGCCTTCGGGCCCAGCACGCACAGCAGGGTCGCG
>CAYNDG010000161.1:0-4428 GCA_964395805.1 uncultured Brevundimonas sp. | reverse complement strand
CCCTTCCCCCACCCCGCTCCCTCGGCTAACCACAGCCCATGACCCTGCCCGCCCCCCTTCCCCATCTGTCCGCCGTTGCCGGCGACTATGACCTGCTGCTGTGCGACGTCTGGGGGGTGATCCATAACGGGCGCGAAAGCTGGCCCGGCCCCTGTGCCGCGCTCAAGGCCTTCCGCGACCAGGGCGGCACCGTCGTGCTGATCTCCAACTCGCCGCGGCCGGCCTCGGATGTGGTGGCCCAGCTGGATGGCTTCGGCGTGCCGCGCGCGGCCTGGGACGGCTTTGTTACCTCGGGCGATGCCACGCGGATGGAGCTGGCGAAGCGCGCGCCCGGCCCGGCCCTGATCATCGGTCCGCCGCGCGACGCCCCCCTCTATGCGGGTCTCGGCCTTGAGGTCACCGAAGACGTGGCGGCGGCCGCCTTCGTCTCGGTCACCGGCCCCCGCGACGCCACCACCGAGACGCCCGAGGACTATCGCGCCGAGCTGTCGACCGCCGCCCGGCGCGGCATCGACCTGATCTGCGCCAACCCCGACCGCGTGGTCCAGCGCGGCGACACCCTGATTTATTGCGGCGGATCGCTGGCCGACCTCTATGAGCAGCTGGGCGGCCCCGTGGTCATGGCGGGCAAGCCCTTCGCCCCCATCTACGACCTGGCCCTGACCGAGGCGGCGCGCCACCGCCCGGGCGCCATCGACCGGTCGCGCGTGCTGTGCATCGGCGATGGCGTCATCACCGACGTGCTGGGGGCCGAGCAGCAAGGCCTCGACTGTCTGTTCATCGCCCGGGGCATCCACGGCGACGCCGCGCGCGGCCCGGATGGCACGCTCGATCCTGCTCTCGCCGGGGCCCTGCTGGTCGCCGAGGGCACCACCGCCCGCTACGCCGCTCTCGACCTCGCCTGGTAAGGCTCGCCTTCGCGCGATTCCGGCGCTAACACCGCCCGATGACACAGACGGTTAGCGCGCACCCCTCGGGCGGATACATCCTTGACGAGCTGTTCGTCGGCATGACGGCAGAAAAGGCCGTCGAGGTCACCGAGGCCCGCATCCAGCAGTTCGCCGAGGCCTCGGACGACTTCAATCCCCTGCACATGGACGAGGCCTTCGCCTCGAAAACGGCCTATCGCGGCCGCATCGCCCATGGCCTGCTCAGCGCCTCGTTCGGCTCGGCCGTGGTCGGCATGATCCTGCCGGGCGCGGGCTCGATCTTCCTCGGCCAGAACACCGCCTTTCACCGCCCGGTGAAGATCGGCGACACCGTCATCGCGCGCGTCACCGTCGCCTCCATCGATGCAGAATCGGCCCGCGTGGTCCTGCGCTGCGAGGGGCTGGTCGGCGACCAGCTGGTTCTGGACGGCGAGGCCAGTGTGCGCGTGCCGCGTCGTCGGCGTCCCGCAAAGGGCTGACGTGGCCCTGACCGTCATCGGGACCTGGCGCGACCTCACCCCTTCCGACAAGGGGGCCGCGGTCGCTATCGGCGCCTTCGACGGCGTCCACCGGGGCCATCAGGCCGTCATCGACGCCGCCCGTACGGTGGCCCGTCAGCGCAACCTGCCGCTCGGCGTGATCAGCTTCGACCCCCATCCCCGCCGCTGGTTCCAGCCGGATGCCGCCCCCTTTCGCCTGATGTCGCCCGGCCAGATGCAGCGCGCCCTGGACAGCCTCGGTGTCGATCGCCTCTACCGCCTGCCGTTCGATGCCGACATGGCCGCCCTGAGCGATCAGGCCTTTGCGCTGGACGTTCTCGGTCCGCACGGTCTGGGTATTGCCCACGCCGCCGTCGGCTTTGACTTCACCTTCGGCAAGGGCCGCTCCGGCTCTCCCGAGGCACTGGCCCGCTATGGCGAGGCCGCCGGCTTCACCGTCAGCCCCGTCGCCCGCGTCGATGACGCCGATGGGCTCAAGCTGTCCTCCAGCGCCGTCCGCGAAGCCCTCAAGGCCGGCGACATGGCCCGGGCCACCGCCATCCTCGGCCGCCCCTTCGCCATCGAGGGCGAGGTGGTTCATGGCGACAAGCGCGGCCGCACCATCGGCGTGCCGACCCTCAACGTTGCGCTCGGCGACTATATGCGCCCGGCCTTCGGCGTCTACGCCACCCGCACCCGCCTGCCCGACGGTCGCGTGATCGACGGCGTCGCCAGCCTCGGTGTCCGGCCCATGTATCTGCTGGAGCAGCCCCTGCTCGAGGTCTGGCTGTTCGACTTCGACGGCGACCTCTACGGCCAGACCGTCGAGACCGATCTGGTCGCCTTCCTCCGCCCCGAGGCAAGCTTCGATGGCCTCGACGCCCTCAAGGTCCAGATCGAGGCTGATGCCACCGCCGCCCGCGCCGCTCTGGCGGCCAGTCCCGGGCGATGACCTGACGGCATCGGGGTCCGGACTCACGCGCGATGACAGACGGCGCGGCCGGTGATATAACGCCGATACGGTAAAGCGGTGCCCGTTCGGCTGGCAGCCGCGTCCCGGGGGAGAAGACCTCAATGTCCCGCGTCCTGCTTTTGATCGTCGCTGTCTGCTGGACAGCCGCCGCAGCCCAGGTTTCAGCCCAGGTCCCGCGGCAGCCCACGTCCCCGGGTCAGGTTCGGGGTGCAGCGATCGCTGCGACCCCGGCCCAGCGCTACCCGTCGCTGTCGGCCCCGACGGCAAACCCCCGCATTCGGCCCGCGCCGGCCGGGGGCTGGCGGGTCACCCCTCCGGCGGTGTGGACCAACCCGCAGACGCAGGTCCAGATCGCGCCCCAGGCTGTGGCCAACCGGATCGCCGAACAGCTGCAGCATGAACTCTTTGGCAAGGCCGTGGGCTTTTCCGTGACGGTGATGATGCCCGGCGGAGAGTTCGCATCCGGCAACGGCGGCCGGGCCCGGGCCGCGATTGACGCCCCGATGCGCAACTGGACCGCCAACGACCGGATCAGCGTCGCCAGCGTCAGCAAGTCGATCACTGCGGCGGCCGTGATCCGCCTCGCGGCTCAGCGGGGGATCAGCCTTGATACGGCCGCCTGGACACTGCTGCCCACCGACTGGTTCTACTCGCCCTCCTTCAAGACCATCACCGTGAGGGAACTGCTCGCGCATACCAGCGGGATAAGGGGCTGCGACATCACCCACACCGCGCTTCAGCTCTGCGCGATGGGAACCATAAACCCGAACGACAAGGGCACGGGACCGGCCTATGGGACGCGCTACAACAACGCCAACTATGCCCTCCTCCGGATTATCCTGACGGATATGGCGGACGGTTCGATCCTCTCGACGGCCCGCGGCATCGGCGACCGCTACGTCTTCCTCGTCAACCAGCAGGTCATGGGTCCGGCCGGCATGGGCGGCGCGACCTGCAGCTCTCCCGCCGTGAACCCGCCGCTGAGCTATCTGTCGGCGACGGACGACGGTGTCCTGACCAGCACGGCGGCGGTGAACTACAACTGGATCCAGCTGAACCCCGGCAACGACTGGGGCGACATGACCGAAGTCTGCGGGTCCCAGGGATGGAACCTGTCGTCGCGTCAGCTGGCCACCTTCGCCAATGCCTTGCTGGTCAGTGAACGGATCCTGCCGCGTGCCACGGTCGAGACCATGCAGGCTGAGCTGTTGGGGCTGCAGTATTTCGACTTCGGCGGCGGACTGACCGCCTACGGCCACGGCGGGTATCATCCGGGTCCCTGGAACGGAGGCGAGGTCAACACCCTGATCCTGACGTTCAACAATGGCGTCAGCGTCGGTCTGGTGATCAACTCGCGCTTCATGGGCAATGATCAGATGTCGTCCATTGAGCAGGCCGTCAGACAGGGTTGGTGGTCGTAAGTGACCGCAGGTCGGCACCGGCAGGGGCGGGACACGAGACCGTAATCCCTCTGGCGTGGTGCGCGCACGGCTGATAGACCGCGCTCACCATGACCGTCCGCGTGATCCGTGTGATTTCGATTAGCCGCCCGGCGTAGCGCCCCAGAGTCCTTCTGGGGAATGGGGTCGCCCCCGCGCTCGCCGGGACACCGCTCAAACAGCGGAATCAAACTTCACGCGAACGATCAACGACACGAGACCGACCCATGGCCGACACCGGCAACGATTCTGGCGACACCACTTCCACTGGCCGCGACTATCGCGACACCGTCTTCCTGCCTGACACGCCCTTTCCCATGCGCGGCGGCCTGCCGAAGAAGGAGCCCGAGATCCTGGAGGCCTGGGGCGATCTCTACGCCCGCCTGCGCGCCGAGCGTCAGGCGCAGAATGCCCCCCTCTATGTGCTGCACGACGGCCCGCCCTATGCCAATGGCGACATCCACATCGGCCATGCGCTGAACAAGACGCTCAAGGACTTCGTGGTCCGGTCGCGCTTCCTGCTCGGCTATGACGTCGACTACGTCCCCGGCTGGGATTGCCACGGCCTGCCGATCGAATGGAAGATCGAGGAACAGTTCCGCGCCAAG
>CAYNDG010000160.1:0-4431 GCA_964395805.1 uncultured Brevundimonas sp. | reverse complement strand
GCGTCGACAGAGTTGCTGGTCACAGGGTGATACAGCGGTCGCGACCGGGCATAGATCCGACGCGCCAGATCGCGGCCCCACTCGCCCTCGCCCCACAGGGTCTGGAACAGGGGCAGGACGAATTTGCGCCGCCCCATCCCGGTCAGGAAGGCTTCGGTCGGGGCCACGGCAGGCTCATAGCGATGGGCCATGGCAATCTGCAGCCAGGCGAACAGCACTTCGGAATTACCCTCCACCGACAGCCCGAGGCTTTCGTCCAGCGTCTTCAGCTGGACTTCGCTCAGCCAGTCCTGACCGGCCTGATGCCCCTCGGGTCGCCAGCCGAGGAAGCGCTGGCGCTGCTGGGTGTTCCAGCCCTGCCACAAGGACTGCGGGGGTGCCCCACCCTCGAGGAAGACGCTGCGGGCAGCGGCATCGACCGGATCAAAGGCTTGCGAGATCGGGGCCATGGCATTGGAGGGCAGACCGGGCTGATAGACCCAGGCATCCATCATCAGCGCCTCTTCCAGAGCGGTGTCGCCCCGGATCAGATGGGTGCGGATGTCCTCGAGGAACATGGCCGTCGTCATGGGGCGGTAGGCGTTGCGTTCGAAATAGCCCTTCAGCCAGGCGTCGAACCGGTCGCGCCCGACGGTCCGCTCGATCGTCCGCAGGAAGAAAGCGCCCTTTTCGTAGGCGATATTGGTCATGCCGTCGTCAGGGTCGCGCCCGGCGAGGTCCAGTTTCAGCCGGGTATCCTCGGGCGGCAGGGTGGCAAGGGCGCTCTGAAGATCCTCCCAGCCCAGCACCTGCTCCTGCATGGCGCGGTCGCGGCCATAGACCGCCTCCATGATCCGGTTCTCGAAATAGACAGTGAAGCCCTCATTGAGCCAGAAGTCGTCCCAGGTGGCATTGGTGACCAGATTGCCGGACCAGCTGTGGGCCAGCTCGTGCGCAACGAGGGCGACCAGAGACTGGTCCCCGGCGATGATGGTCGGGGTGGCAAAGGTCAGGCGCGGATTCTCCATCCCGCCGAAGGGGAAACTGGGCGGCAGGACCAGCAGGTCATAGCGGCCCCACAGATAGGGCCCGTAAAGGGCCTCGGCCGCCTCGACCATCGCCTCGACCGCCGGGAACTCTGCGCGCGCCGCCTCGAGCATCGAGGGCTCGGTATAGACGCCCGTCCGCTCCCCCAGAGAGGCAAAGGCAATGTCGCCGACCCCGATGGCAATCAGATAGGGTGGCACCGGATTGGTCATCCGGAAGCGCCAGGCGCGCATGCCGTCACCGGCCGGCTCACCCTCGGGGGTAAGCATCTCGGCGCTCATCACAGCCTTCAGCGGTTCCGGGACCACAATGCGGGCCGAATAGGTTTGTCGAATGCCCGGGCTGTCCTGGGTGGGCACCCAGGTCCGGGTCAGGATCGCCTGTCCCTGGCTGAACAGATAGGGCTGCTCGCCGCCGGCAGTCTGGGCCGGACCCAGCCATTGCAAGGCGGCCGCTTCGGGGCGGGTCGAATACTGGATGACGACCTTGCGGGTCTCTCCGGCGGCAAGCGGCGGCAGGGCGATGGTGAGGGGCCGGCCGAGGAACTCCGTCTCCTCGCCGCTTTGGAAGGGCAGCGGATTTCCCGCCGAATCGCGGACAGCCCGGACATCCAGGTCACGGATGTCGAGGATCAGTTCGGTCGCGCCGGCCTGCCCCTGAACGTCGAGCGTGGCAGTACCGGCAAGGGACTTCGCCGCGAAGTCTGCCGTGAGGTCGAGGTCAACGTGGGTGACCCGTGCGATCTCGGGCCGGGCATGGGAATGAACGTCGCGCACCCACTGAACCCCGGCGGGCGCCTGGACGGCCGGTGCGGTGCCCGAACCGCCCCACCCCGGCATCGAGGCACAGGCCCCGAGGGTCAGGCCCAGAGCGGCCGTGATGGCGAGTGTGGAGACGGAAGCGCGCTTGAAGGCCATCGGGGGTTCCTCGTGGTGTCGTTTCGGGCGCCCGCCGGAAATGTGTCCGGGGAACCCTTCGTTGCGGCCAACGGACCAGTCCGGCCGGGCCAGGTCA
Organism: uncultured Brevundimonas sp.; assembly: GCA_964395805.1. Lineage (GTDB taxonomy): Bacteria > Pseudomonadota > Alphaproteobacteria > Caulobacterales > Caulobacteraceae > Brevundimonas. The sequence continues at coordinate 2,391 of CAYNDG010000160.1, read as the reverse complement.
AGCTCAGGCCGGACGGCTCGCGGTCTCGACGGTGCTGAACAGCTTGCCGCGCTCGGCCACCATCACCGCCACCAGCGCCAGAATTCCACAGGTTGTGATGCCGATGGTCATGGGCGCCGCCGTCCCGTCAAAGCTCTGACCGATCAGGAAGCCGGCCAGCGAGCCGAAGGTGGTCGAGACAAACCCCTGCACAGACGAGGCCGTGCCCGCGATCCGGCCCATATTGTACATGGCCAGTGCGCCGAAATTGCCCGCGATGAAGCCAAAGCAGAACATGGTCAGCCCCTGAAGCACGGCAAAACTGATCAGGCTCTCATTGCCTGACAGGGCCACCCCCGCATGGACAGCCGCCGAGGTGATAAAGCCGATCAGGGCAATATGGGACAGACGCCGCGACCCCAGCCGCTCGACCAGCCGGGCATTGGTCAGCGAGGCTACGGCAATACCCGCGGCCATCAGACCGAAGACGGTGGTAAACAGCTCCGGCTCACCGAAGACGTCGAAGAAGATCTGCTGGCTGGAGTTGATGAAGGCGAACAGAGCCCCTGTGATCGCCGTCATGGCGAGGGTGTAGCCGACCGACAGCCGGTCACTGACCACCGCGCGGAAGGCCTCGGCGATCCGGCCGAACCGGATCGGCAGACGGTTCTCGGCCGCCAGGGTCTCGGGCAGGCGGATCAACGCCCAGATCATGAAGCCCGAGCCCGCCAGCGCCAGCACGCCGAAGATCCAGCGCCAGGGCGCCAAGAACAGGACCAGCTGCCCGAGAGTCGGCGCGAGGATCGGTACGCCGAGGAAGACCAGAAAGCTCAGCGACATGACCCGCGCCATGGTCCGTCCGGAATAGCGGTCGCGCACGATCGAGACCGCCAGTACGCGCAGGGCGGCCGCGCCCAGACCGGTGCCCAGCCGCGCCAGGATCAGGGCCTCAAACGTGGTGGTGAAGGCCGCCACCACACTGAACAGCACATAGAGGCCGAGGCCCACCATCAGCACCGGCTTGCGGCCGTAGCGGTCGGCCAGCGGCCCATAGATCAGCTGGGCCACGCCGAACCCCAGCAGATAGGCGGTGATCACCCACTGGCGTGAGTTTTCGGAGGCCACGCTCAAGGCGTCGCCGATGGCCGGCAGCGCCGGCAGCATCATGTCGATGGCGAGCGCATTCAGCGCCATCATCATGGCGATCAGGGCGACAAACTCGGGGAAGCCCGGGCCGCGAACAGACGGGGCGGAAGGCGGAACCGGGGTAATCATGGCCCGCAAATGAGCGCCCTCATCCGCGATTGCAACGCCCGGCGGGCAAATCGCGGCTTGCACGACGCCCGGGGATCGGCGAGGCGTCGCCTTGAACTGCGGATTGAGGCTCGGGAGCACATGCTGATGGACGATATCCACGCGCGGATCGATCAGATGGCAGCCCGCCTCGCCCTGCTGGAACGTCAGGTGGAGGCGCTGGCGAGCCAGACCCTGCCGGCTGAGGCGCTCTGGCGGGGCCAGCCGGCGCTGCGACCCGACCGCCAACCGGCGACGGCGGCCTGTACCGAGTCGCGCGCCTGCCGACAGTCCGATTTCGAGACGCCGTGGTTTTCCTACTGGGCCGAGGCCCTGAGGGCGCACCCGGCCTATCACCGCAAGCTCTGGGAAGTGGTCTACATCTGCCAGGCCCTGCACGAGCGCGGCCTCCTGGCCGAAGGCCGAAGCGGACTGGGCTTCGGGGTCGGTCGGGAGCCACTCGCGGCCCTGTTTGCGGCGCGGGGGTGTCAGATCACCGCCACGGACCAGGCTCCCGAGGACGCCGCAGAGTCCGGATGGGCCGACTCGGGCCAGCACGCCGTCGGCAAGCGCGCCCTCGAACGCCCAGACATCTGTGCCATGGAACGGTTCGATCAGGCGGTGACGTTCCGGCCCGTCGACATGAATGCGGTGCCCGACGATCTGACCGGCTATGACTTCTGCTGGTCCGCCTGTGCGCTCGAACACCTGGGCTCGCTGCGGGCCGGTGAGGACTTCATTGCGCGATCACTCGACACGCTGCGCCCCGGGGGTGTGGCGGTCCATACCACCGAACTGAACCTGACATCTGACACCGACACCCTGGCCACTGGCGGAACGGTCCTGTATCGCCGCCGCGATCTGGAGACCCTCGCCGAACGCCTTACCCGGGCCGGGCATACGGTAGCGCCGCTGAATCTGGCGGCCGAGGACGGCCCGATTGATCGCTACATTGACATACCGCCCTATCGGAACGACCCGCACCTGCGATTGGCCGTAGCCGGATATGTGACGACGTCGGTCGGCCTGATCGTTACCAGGGCCCCATGATGGTGCGGGTGGTCGGGCTCGAACCGACACTCCTTTCGGAACCGGATTTTGAGTCCGGCGCGTCTACCA
>CAYNDG010000159.1:0-4495 GCA_964395805.1 uncultured Brevundimonas sp. | reverse complement strand
GGAGTTGGCCCCGCGAAGGTTGGCGCCCAGGCGTTCGGTCATCCCCTCCAGCGACTGGCGGGTGAAGGGGCAGTTGCGCAAGGAGTCACCCGTGCCGGCCAGGCCGACGACCAGGCCGTAGCCGACCAGCTGGTTGGAGCGGACGCCCTCGATCGAGACGATGTCCTTGATGCGGGACTGGGCCTCGGCCGCCTGTGGCAGGGCAACCAGCGCCAGGGCGCCGGCGGCGAGGCAGGAGGCGAGGCGGGCAAGAACTGACGTCATGAAAGGGGTCCTGACAGTTTCGATCGGCGTCATGCCAATTCCGTGCCGGAGCCATGTATGAGCAAAAACAACAGGTTGACTAATAGCGGCCCGGGTCCGGCGAGCAGTTTTTGCCGGGCCGTTAACCAAACCCTCACCTCGCGGTCCCAGACAGGCAGAATGGTCCGGAGTACCGCCTCATGAAGATTCAGGGTCCGCAATCCCCGACACCCGCTACACGCCCGGGCCGGCCCGGGCAGGCCGCCACAGGGTTCAGCCTCGCCGGCGCCGCCGGCGGTGCCGGGGCCGCTGCAAGGTCCGGCGTGGGCGCCGTTTCGGGACCGACCGGCGTCGCCTCGCTGATGGCGCTTCAGGGCGTCGAGGGCGTGGAGGGGCCGCTGGAGCGCCGCCGCCGGGCGATCCGGCGCGGTCACCGCCTGCTGGATCGTCTGGAAGCCCTGAAGCTGGCCCATCTGGCCGGGCAGGGGGACGCCGATGCCCTGAGGGCGCTCTCACAGACCGGCGGCGAGGACCGCCCCGACTCGGAGGACCCCGGCCTGAACGCCGTGCTGGATCAGGTCGACCTGCGCGTCGCGGTGGAGCTGGCCAAGGCCGCCGTCGCCCGAAACTGACGCCCTTTCAAGGGTGAGGGCGAATTGTCACGGCTCACGGCATAGTGACCCGGAAGGGTGGCCGGATACGGGGAAACGGCTTGAGACGACTCATCGCCTTGCCTATAGGCCTGCATGCGCCACAGGGGGGCGTGAAGAGTGAGCGTGAGTGCGATGAACGCATTAGCGTCTGTGGTGGATGAAGTGACGGAGCCCTATCGCCCGTCCGACGACGAGCCCTTCATGAACGAGCGGCAGCTGGCCTATTTCAAGGGCAAGCTGAACGCCTGGAAGGACGACATTCTCCGGGAATCCAAGGGCACGGTCGTCAATCTGAAGGCGGAAACCGAGAACCACCCCGACCTGGTGGACCGGGCCTCGTCGGAGTCGGATCGCGCCCTCGAGCTGCGGACCCGGGATCGTCAGCGCAAGCTGATCGCCAAGATCGACGAGGCGCTGCGCCGGATCGAGGACGGCTCCTACGGCTATTGCGAGGAAACCGGCGAGCCGATCAGCCTCGGACGGCTGGAAGCCCGGCCGACCGCGACCCTCTCGGTCGAGGCCCAGGAACGTCACGAGCGCCGCGAACGCGTCCACCGCGACGATTGAGCGGAATGACCGGGGTGCGCGGCCTTGTCGGCATCCTGCTCGGTTACCTGCTGGCCATAGCGGCGCCCGCGTCGGCGCAGCAGCTTGCCGAAGTCCCGTTTCCGGCAGCCCTGCGTGGGGATGCCTTCCGGCTGGAGTCGGCGACCCTTGACCGGGGCTTTGACGTCTATGTCCGTCTGCCACCCGACTATGACCCTGAAGGGCCGGCCTATCCGGTCGTCTACCTGCTGGATGGCGACAGCCTGTTCCCGATCCTGGCGGCCAACCACCTGTTCCTGACCTATGACGAGGGCCTGCCGGAGGCTGTGGTGGTCGGCATCGCCTATGGGGGCTTTGAGCCGTCGGTGAACCGCCGGAGCCTCGACTTCCAGTCTCCCGACGAGGGTCTTCCGGCCGACAAGGCGGGCGCCGAGGCCTTCCATACCTTCCTGACCGATGAACTGCTGCCGCTCATCGAGGGGCGGTTTCACGTCGATCCCGACCGGCGCGTGCTGTTCGGCCAGTCGCGGGGCGGCAATCTGGTGCTGTATTCGGCCGTGGCCCATCCCGACGTCTTCTGGGGTCGGATCGCCAGCAATCCCTCGCTGACACCCGGCATGGCTTCGATCACGGGCAGTGCCGCGCCGACGGAGCGGGATGACCTCAAGGTCGTTGTGACCAGCGGCGAGCGAGACAGGGCCGATCTCCGCACGGAAGCGGCCTTCTGGGCAGAGACCTGGTCGGCCCGGGAAAAGGGGGAACGTCCCTGGCAGGTGTGGCTGATCCCGATTGCCGGGGGCACCCACGCCGCCAATGCGCCGGACGCCTATCGGGCGGGGATGGCGTGGCTCTTCGGACAGGACGCGGCGGGCGATTGACACCCGGGACGCCTTGACTTCGCCGGGGTGGAGCGCGACCTACGCGCCTCACGTTCAAGGTTTACCGCTCCATGACTGTCAAAGTCCGTTTCGCCCCGTCACCGACGGGTAAGCTGCACGTCGGCAATGTCCGCACGGCCCTGGTCAACTGGCTGTTTGCAAAAGGGCAGGGCGGGCAGTTCGTGCTGCGCATCGACGACACCGATCTGGCGCGCTCGACGGCGGAATATGAGCGCGGCATCGAGGAAGACCTGACCTGGCTGGGCCTGGTCTGGGACGAGCGGCACAACCAGTCGCAGCGGTTTGACCGCTACCGCGCGGCCGCCGAGCGGTTGAAGGCGGCGGGGCGGCTTTACCCCTGCTATGAGACGGCCGAGGAACTGGATCGCCGCCGCAAGGTACAGTTGTCGCGCGGCCAGCCGCCCATCTATGACCGGGCGGCCCTGCAACTGAGCGAGGCTCAGCGCGAGGCCTATGAAGCCGAGGGCCGCCGTCCGCACTGGCGCTTCAAGCTGGACGGCAAGCGGGTGCACTGGGTCGATCTGGCGCGCGGTTCGGCCGAGGTGGACACGGCCTCGATGTCCGATCCGGTGCTGATCCGTGAAGACGGGCTGTTCCTCTACACCCTGCCGTCCGTGGTTGACGATCTGGACATGGGCATTAGCCATGTGATCCGGGGCGAGGACCATGTGACCAATACGGGCGCCCAGATCGAGATCTTCGAGGCGCTGATCGCCCTGGGCTGGACGGGCCGCCTGCCGGGCTTTGCCCATATGCCGCTGCTGGTCGGAGCGGACGGGCAGGCGCTGTCGAAACGGCTGGGTTCGCTGTCGATCTCGGACATGCGCGATCAGGGCTATGAGCCGATCGCCATCACCAGCCATCTCGGCAAGATCGGCACCTCGGATGCGCTGGAGATCGCCCCGTCCATGGCCGCGCTGGGCGCAGGGTTCAACTTCGACAAGATGGGGCGCTCACCGGCCCGCTATGACACGGCGGATCTGGACCGGCTGAATGCGCAGGCGCTGCATGCCATGGACTATCCTGGCGCTCGCGAGCGTCTGGCGGCGGCCGGCTGTGATCTGGGCGAGGACTTCTGGACGACCGTCCGGCCGAACCTCGAGCGGTTCGCCGATGTCGAGGCGCTGGCGCAAATCGTCAACGGCCCGGTGACGCCGGTGATCGCGGATGCGGAGTTTGCAAGGGTGGCGACCGAGACCCTGCCGGAGACGATCGACGGCGACAGCTGGTCGGCATGGACCGGCGACATCAAGGCCCGGACGGGGGCGAAAGGCAAGGCCCTGTTCATGCCGCTGCGCCAGATCCTGACCGGTCAGGACCACGGGCCCGACATGGCCGCGTTGATCCCGCTGATCGGGCGCGACCGGATCCTGAAGCGGCTTGCTGGCGAGACGGCCTGACCGTCCCGCCAGAGTCCAGACCGATCAGGCGTTGCAGGCGGCCAGTTCCTGGGCCGACAGAACCGTACCCTTCCACGAGAAGGCAGTGACCTCGCCCAGACGGGCGACGACGCGACGGCAGGCGCGCGTGGCCGGCTGGTTGGCGCCGCCGGTAGCGGTGCAGCTGGTGCCTTCGCAGCGCCAGGTGGCACCATCAACGATCACCCGACCCGTGGGGGCCGAGGCGGCATTGGCCAGGGTGGCCGAGGTTTCGGGGGCCTGGGCCGGGGTGGCCAGGGTCGGGGTGGCAATGGCCAGGATGGCCGCAATCAGAAGAGTGCGCATGGGGAGTCGCTCCAGCTTGGACCGGGCAGGGGAGCCCGTGACGGCGCAATGTCCGTTGTTTTTGAAAACTGTCAAGGGTGGTATTCGCGACCGGCGTGTTTTTGGTGACCGCTGATCACTTATCGATGATCATGTTTCAAGTTCGACGGTTTGTCCATGCTCCTGAGCGACTCCAGGGCCTCATCGACTGTGCGGCAAACTGTCCACGCCTCGAGGAAGGACGCGGGCGTCATATTGGCCTCGACCGACTCCTCCATCACCCGGAACAGGCTTTGCCAGAAGCCGTCTATGTCGAGGAAGATGACGGGCTTGCCATGCAGGTCGAGACGCTTCCACGACAGGAGCTCGATCACCTCCTCAAGCGTGCCGATGCCGCCCGGGGCGACGACGAAGGCATCGGATTCGTCGTACATGATCTGCTTGCGTTCAT
>CAYNDG010000158.1:0-4504 GCA_964395805.1 uncultured Brevundimonas sp. | reverse complement strand
CGGGCCTCTGGAGATCGGCGTGAACTGGCAGGTCTATCGCGACCCGGCGAATGCCGTGGCCCTGCAGGTCAGCTATGCCGACGGGGGCGAGGGACGCAATGCCGGCTATGCGGCGCCGGGCGAGGGGACGGGTGACTGGGAGGTGCGGCTGTCCGCCGGGCGGTCGATGACGCCCGCGAAACCGGTGCTTGGCCTGCAGTCTGTGTTTGTCGATGTTCAGGGCGCGCGGCGCTTCCGTCAGGGGCTGGAGGATGAGACGCGGGTGGATGTGACCCTGGGGGGACGATACGGCCGGGACTGGATGGTGCTGAGCCAGTTGTACGGGGGTCAGGTGGACAACGGCGGGCCGCGCTGGCTGTCGGCAGAGACGTCGGTGGTGCGTGATCTGGGCGACTGGAGTTTGCAGCTCGGCTGGCGGACGGCGCTGACCGGGCGGGAAACCCCGCAATCCGAAGGCTGGGTACTGGGCCTGTGGCGACGCTTCTAGGCCTGCGACGGAACACCGCGCCGGAATCTGCAACCTCGAGCGTTCCTGATTAGTAATTGCGTCTGGCTGCCATACCGTTATGTGCTGGCCCGTATTCTCGCAGGGACCATCCGTCACGTGATCAAGCGCCACTTCCTACTCATCGCCGCCGGCGCCCTGATGGTGCTGATGGCGGTCGCCGTCATCGTTCGCCTGTCCTTTGCGGATGAGGGCGGTGGCGGTGGTCCCGGCGGTGGTCCTGGCGGCGGTCGGGGCGGTGGCGGGGGCCAGGAAGTGGCCGTGGTCGAGGTCGGCGAGCGGGCATTCTCCGACAGCCTTCAGCTGCTGGGCGTCGCGCGGGGACAGCGGTCGGTCAACATCGCCTCGACGAACACCGAGCTGATCACACGGGTGCTGTTTCGCGATGGTCAGACGGTCAGGGCCGGTCAGCCGCTGGTCGAGTTGCAGGCCCGCGAGCAGGAGGCGGGGATCATCGAGGCCCGGGCCCGGGTCGAGCAGGCCCGGCGGGACCATGATCGCACCCGTGAGCTGGTGGATCGGGGAATCGCGCCCCGGGTCAATCTTGAGCAGGCGGAATCCGCGCTGAAATCTGCCCAGGCCTCATTGGAGGCGGCGGAGGCGCGCAGGGGTGAGCGCGTGATCCGTGCCCCGTTCTCGGGCGTGCTGGGTCTGACGACGATCACACCCGGGACCCTGGTCGGGCCGGGCACGGTGATCACCACCCTGGATGACATCAGCACGGTGCGGATCGATTTCCCTTTGCCGGAGCGCTTCATCGGGACGATCCGGCCCGGAGCCGCGATCGAGGCCACGGCCGACGCCTATCCCGGGGTGGTTTTCGGGGGACGGGTGGCCCAGGTCGATACCCGGATCGATGAGGTGACGCGGTCGGTTACGGCGCGCGCCGAAATGCCGAACGCGGACGGCCGGATCCGCCCGGGGATGTCGGTGCGTGTGCGGGTCCAGCAGGGGCAACGCCAGAGCGTCGCCGTGCCCGAAGCCGCGGTCCAGTACGAAGGGTCCGGCGCCTTTGTCTATCGGCTCGCCGAAGGGGAGCGCGGTCAGGTGGCCCAGCGGGTCGAGGTTGTGCCCGGTGCCGTCGAGGGCGGCTATGTCGAGATCCGGTCGGGGCTGGCGCCCGGCGAGATCGTGATCTCGGAAGGGCTGAATCGCATTCAGGCCGGGGCGCCTGTACGCGCCCGTGCAGGGGGGCGCGCGCTATGATGCTGTCCGACGTCGCGGTACGCCGACCCGTCTTTGCCGCCGTGGCGGCCATCGTGCTGTGCGTCATCGGCCTGGCAGCCTTCTTCTTCCTGCCGGTGCGGGAGCTGCCCGACGTCGATCCCCCGATCGTCTCGATCGGCACCAGCTATCCGGGCGCATCGGCCGAAGTCATCGAAAGCCGGATCACGGAGCCGATCGAACAGCAGGTTGCGGGTATTCCGGGCGTCGAGCGGATTTCATCGACCAGCCGGGACGGCCGCTCCAATGTGCGGATCGAGTTCAGCCTCGACCGCGATATCGACGATGCCGCGAACGATGTCAGGGACCGCGTGTCGCGCGTGGTGGGGCGTCTGCCGGATCAGGCCCAGCCGCCCGAGGTCGCCAAGGCGGACTCGGATTCCCAGCCGGTGATCATCCTCTTCCTGCGCTCCAGCACCATGAACCGCATGGAGCTGACGGATTATGCGGATCGCTATCTGATCGACCGGCTGTCCACGGTGCCCGGCGTTGCCCAGGTGCAGATCTATGGCGAGCAGCGCTATGCCATGCGGATCTGGCTGGACCCGGGTGCGATGGCCGCGCGGGGCCTGACGGTGCAGGACGTCGAACAGGCGCTGAGCAGCCAGAATGTCGAGCTTCCGGCCGGTGCGCTGGAGTCGGATGCCAAGAACTACACCGTGCGGGTGGCCCGCAACTATTCCACCGCGGCCGAATTCGCGCAGATGCCGATCGGCACGGGGGGCGCGGCCTCGCGGCTCGGGGGTACGCCCGCCAGTCTCGGCGACGCGACCTATGTGACGCGGCTGGGCGATGTCGCCCGGGTCGAAGAGGCCCCGGCCGAGGACCGGCGCCTGTTCCGGGGCAACGGGCTGGATCAGATCGGGCTGGCCATCACGCGGCAGGCCCAGTCGAATGACCTCGCCATTTCCGAAGGCGTCCGGGCCATGATGGAGACCGTCAGGCCCAGCCTGCCCGACGGGGTTGAGCTGGAACTGGGTTCCGACAACTCGGTGTTCACCAAGCATGCCATTGACGAGGTGTGGATCACCATCGGCATCGCACTGGCCCTGGTCGCCCTGGTCAATTTCGCCTTCCTTGGAAGCCTGCGGGCCGCCATCATCCCCTCGATCGTGGCCCCGATCTGCCTGCTGTCGACCTTCATCGTTCTGGCGCCGCTGGGCTTTTCACTGAACCTTCTGACGCTGCTGGCGCTGGTGCTGGCCATCGGTCTGGTGGTCGACGACGCCATCGTGGTGACCGAGAACATCCAGCGGCGTCTGGACCACGGCGAGCCGCCGCTGGTGGCCGCCGAGCGCGGGGCGCGGCAGGTGTTCTTTGCCGTCGTGGCCACGACCATTGTGCTGCTGTCGGTGTTCGCACCCCTGTTGTTCCTGCCGGGCTATGTGGGGCGACTGTTCGTCGAACTGGCGGCGGCTATCGCGGCGGCCGTGGCCTTCTCGGCCTTCCTTGCCCTGACGCTGTCCCCGATGATGGCGTCGAAGATCCTGCGACCGGCCTCCGGCTCGGGCTGGCTGGCCCGCAAGGTCGACGCCGCGATGGAGCGCATCAAGAGCTCTTACAGGAACTCGCTCGCCATGCTGCTGGGTCGGCGGATCGCGGTCGCCGGCATGGTCGGGACGATCGTCCTGGTCGGAGCGGGCGGTGTCGCCATGCTCCTGAGCCTGCCCAATGAACTGGTGCCCGAGGAAGACCGGGGCCGCGTCGTCGGCCGCATCCAGGGACCGGAAGGGGCCGGCTTCGAATACACCCGCACCATCATGCTGGGGCTGGAGCCGATCCTGGCCGAGTACAAGGCCTCGGGCGAGGTCGAGAGTTATCTGATCTCGGCGCCCGGCTTTGGTGGCGGCAGCTTCAACTCGGGCAATGCCGTGCTGAATCTCGTTGACTGGTCGGAGCGGGACCGGTCGGCGGCGGAGATCGCCCGGGAGATCAACGGCAAGCTCCGCGGCCAGACGGCGGCGCAGGTGAACGTCAGCGTGCCGGGTGGCTTCCAGCGCGGGGGCGGCAACTCGAACAGCATCTCGATGCTGGTGACCGGTTCGAACTATGACGAGATGTACCGTTGGCTGCAGCCGGTGCTGGCTGCGGCCCAGGAGTATCCCGGTTTCTCGAGGCCGCGGATCGACTATGAGCCGAACGCGCCGCGCCTGCTGGTGGATGTGAACCCCCAGACGGCGGCGAGCCTCGGCGTATCGTCCCAGCAGATCGGACGGACGCTGGAGACCATGTTCGGATCGCGCCGGGCGACGACCTATATCAAGGGCGGGCAGGAGTACGACGTCATCCTGCAGACCGAGCGGGGCAACCGCAGCACCGTCAGCGACCTTGAATCGCTGTACGTCTCGACCGGCTCGGGCGCGCTGGTGCCGCTGTCGGCGGTGGTCACGACCCAGACATCGGGGGACACGCCGGACCGGCGCCGTCAGGACCGGCAGCGGGCGATCAGCCTCCAGGCTGATCTGACCGGGGGGACCACCCTGGCCGAGGCCATGGCGTTCCTGCAGGCGCGCGCGGACGAACAGCCGCAGGGCGTGGTGAATGTGCAGTGGGATGGCGCCGCCCGCGACCAGCGGCAAGCGGGCAATGCGGTGGCGTGGGCCTTTGGTCTGGCGCTGGTGCTGGTGTTCCTGGTGCTGGCGGCCCAGTTCGAAAGCTGGATCACGCCCGCGGTCATCATGCTGACGGTGCCGCTGGCGGCGGCGGGAGGCCTGTTCGGCCTGGTGATGGCCGGATCCAGTCTGAACATCTATTCGCAGATCGGCCTGATCATCA
>CAYNDG010000157.1:0-4524 GCA_964395805.1 uncultured Brevundimonas sp. | reverse complement strand
CACGCCGCGCGGCGGAGACGGCGGCCGGGGCGGGGCCGGCGGCCGCGCCGTCGACAGGTTCCGGCAGGTGCGTCCGGTCAGACCGCCGGGCAGGCGGGTCGAGGAGTCCGCGCAGGCCTCGCTGATCTGTGACTGGGTCAGGCCGCGGGACAGGCTGAGGTCCGTGCCACGAATATCGGTCCGTGTCAGGGATGCGCCGGTAAAGTCGGCCCGCGCGTACGAGCCGCCGGTCAATCGCGCCCCGTCGAGTGAGGCGCCCCGGAAATTCACGCCGGCGAAATTGCCGTTCGACAGGTTCGAGGCCGTGACCTCGGCATTGCGGAAGTCGGCCCCGCGGGCGTTCACATTGGCCAGGGTGACGCCGAACAGCTCGGCCCGGTTCAGACTGGCGCGGACCAGAACCGCACCGTTCATATTGGCCCCGCCCAGCGCCGCGCCGCTCAGGTTCGCGCCCGACAGATCCGCCCTTACAAAGACGGAGCCGAGCCCTTCGATCCCGTCCATCCGGGCGTCGGTGAACACGGCTTCGGTGAAGTTGGCCGCCACAAGGGTCGCGCCGCTGAGATTGGCCCGGGTGAAGTCGGCACGCGTAAAGTTCGAGCCGACCAGTTCCGCCCCCCTGAGATCAGCCTCGACCAGAGTGGCATCGATGAAGGTGGCGGCCGTGAAGGTGGCACCCGACAGGTTGCGCCCCGAGAGTTCACAGCGGCGGCAGGTTCCTCCGAGGGAGACGACGCGCGCCACGTCCGGATCCTGCGGATAGACCTGATAGTCTCGGGATCGCCCGGTGGGCAGCCCCTCGATCTCGCGGGTGAAGCGGGTGTCCTGGCGAAACTGGTCCGCCGAACCGTCGTCGGCGTGGACGCCGGTTGCGACCAGGGCCGTCAGCAGCGCCAGGCCGGTCAGGGCCGTCCGGGCGCTCCTCTCAGGCTTCACAAATGGGATTGCCAGCTTTGTCACACCCTCTCCATGGCGACATTCCCTGAAAAACCCTACTTAATTCGGCGTAAGGATCGGGTCGCTCAGCAGGCCGGAATGCGAAGTGAGCCGGGCAGCCGGGTTTCGGCATCGCCGCAGGCGCGATCCAGCTGCCGCTGGGTCAGACCCGTCGCGCTTCGCATCTGCGCCCCCGAGAAATTGGCCCCGTCCAGTCGTGCGCCCGAGAAGTCGGCCCCTTCCAGATAGGTCCCCACGAAACTGGCATTGGTGAGGTTCGCTCCCCCGAACCGCGCGCTGGAAAAGACCGCGCCATAGGCGTCAACGTCGCGGAGATCGGCGTTGGTGAAGCGGGTGCGGTTCATGACGGCAAGGCTGAGATTGGCCTGCCGCAGACGCGATCCGGAAAGGTTCAGCCCGCGCGCCTCCACGTAGGAGAAGTCGCCCTGGAACAGGTTGCACCCCGGGCAGCTCTGGCCGGCCCTGACCCGCGCGATCTGACTGGCATTCTGCGCGAGGGCCGGCTCGGGCACGGCGACGGCCAGCATGGCCACGGCTGTGGCGAGGCTCAAGGCGGCGGCAAGGGCGGAGCGCGTCATGGCAGGGGTCCCGTCTGCGGTTCAGTCTGCCCTCTCATGCAAGTTCCGCGCCGTCCGTCCAGCCCTGTTTCGCGGCGATCCATCGCTGGACGCGCCGGACCGTGGTTCGTATGATGGGCCAACGGCGCGCACGGGTTCGCGCCCCTTGTCATGACCGGGTTCCCTGACGTGCTGGCCAAACTGTTTTCCTGGTGGAGTGGTGCAACGATCGGCACCCTGTTCACAGTGGCCAAACGTGGCCGTCTGGTCGGCACGGACGAGCTCGGCAACCGCTATTACGAATCGCGTGACACCCAGAGCTACGACGGCCGCCGCCGCCGCTGGGTGATCTATGACGGCTATGCCGAGGCGACCAAGGTTTCGCCGGACTGGCACGGCTGGCTGCACTACACCTTCGATGAACCGCCGACCGAAGACGCCCTGCGCCGTCAGGCCTGGGAGAAGGATCACCTGCCCAATCTGACCGGGACCCCGCTGGCCTGGCGGCCGCCGGGTTCGCTGTTGACCGGTGGACGCCGGCCCGAGGCCACCGGCGACTATCAGGCCTGGACCCCGGAATGACACGCCCGGCCCGGCTGCTGGGACTGGTCGTCTGTGCCACCCTGGCAGTGGGCGGCGTCGGCGTCACCGCAGCCCTCAACGACCGCCCCCAGGATGCCAGACCGATCCAGGACCCCCCGGCCAGTGCAGGGGCGAGCCAGAGTCCTGCGCCCGTCAATGCGCTTGGCGCCCAGGAAACGGCGCCCAATGCGGCCCCTGCGCCGGCGGCACCTGTCCCGGTTCCCCTGAGCCCCGAAGAGACGACCGCCGCCCTTAATCGGGCCGGGCAGTCCGCACCTGTGAACGAGATTGCGCCGGCTGCCGGGGGCGAGGCAGAACAGGTGACGGAAGAGGCCGTGATCGAGGTGGCCGAGGCCCCGACCGAGCCGGACGGTCCGCCCCCGCCCCGCCAGCGTCGCCGGGTCGCCATTGTTCAGGCGATCGACAAGGTCACCGCCGAGTCGATTCGCTTCGAGGTCGAGGTGGGCGGTCGTCCGGTGGCCTTCAAGCGCGAGCTGATCTTCCGGGTCAGGGCCTGCGAGGTGTCGACCGAGGACGAGCGGGATCAGGAGGCTGCCGGCTATCTCGAAATCAGCCTGCAACCCCGGGGGATGCCGACCGGAGCCGAGCCCCGCCAGATCTTCCGCGGCTGGATGTTCGCCTCCTCGCCCGGCCTGGGCGTTCTGGAGCACCCCGTCTATGACGCCTGGCTGGTCGACTGCCGGGCATAGGCCACGGCCGCCTCGCCGGTCATGGTGGCGCTGAAGGCATCCGTGTCGGGTCGCCGTTCCAGTGCGGGCTGCAACATACGCATGTACAGGCGATGCGGCACGTCGACGATGTTGAACTGTTTCAGATGGTTATTGACGAACTGGGCGTCCAGCAGGCTGAAGCCGGCCAGGTTCATCCGGGCGACCAGATGTACCAGCGCGATCTTTGAGGCGTCTCGCTGACGGGTGAACATGCTTTCGCCGAAGAAGGCTCCGCCGATCTGCACGCCATAAAGCCCCCCGACGAGGACAGGGCCGGCCCAGCATTCAACGCTGTGCGCATGGCCGCGATGATGCAGCTCGGTATAGACCTGCTGGATGCGGCGATTGATCCAGGTATCCCACCGGTCGCGGATCAGGGCAGCACAGCCCGCAACGACCTCCTCGAAGGCGCCGTTGACCCGGACTTCAAGGTCCGTGGTCCGGACCGTCCGCGCCAGCCGCGCGGGCACATGAAACCGGTCCAGCGGGATCACGCCCCGGACATTCGGACGGATCATGACCAGATCGTCTGTGTCCCGACTGTCGGCCATGGGGAAGGCCCCATAGCGATAGGCATGCAGCAGATAGTCGGCGGTGAGGGCCTCGGGTGCGATCGGAGTGGCGAGCGCCTCGCTCAGCTGGCCGGTCCCTTCTGGCGCTTCGCCCAGTTCTCCAGCCAGTGAATATCGTAATCCCCCGACAGGATGTCGGGCTCGTTCAGCAGCTTCTGGAACAGCGGAATGGTCGTGTCGATCCCGCCGACGACCATCTCGTTAAGGCTGCGCTTCAGACGCGCCAGACAGGCCTCGCGGTCGCGCCCGTGCACGATCAGCTTGCCGATCAGGCTGTCGTAATAGGGCGGGATCATAGATGGCGCTATCCATGCGCACGCCCAGGCCCCCGGGCGCGTGATAGTCGGTGATGGTGCCCGGCGACGGGGTAAAGGTCTCGGCGTTCTCCGCGTTAATGCGGCACTCGATCGCGTGACCCTCGAAGCGCACATCCTCCTGGCGGAAGCTGAGGGGTTCACCCGCGGCGATGCGGATCTGCTCGCGGACCAGATCGACACCGGTGATCATTTCGGTGACCGGATGCTCGACCTGCAGGCGGGTGTTCATCTCGATGAAGAAGAACTCGCCGTCCTCCCACAGGAATTCAATGGTGCCGACACCCAGATAGCCGATCGCCGCGATGGCCTTGTTGACCGTCTCGCCGATCTGCGCGCGCTCCACGGCCGACAGGGCGGGCGAGGGGGCTTCCTCCAGAATCTTCTGGTGCCGGCGCTGCAACGAGCAGTCGCGTTCGCCGAGGTGCACCACATTGCCGTGGCTGTCGGCCACGACCTGGAGCTCGATATGGCGCGGCTTCTGCAGATAGCGCTCCATATAGACCGCGCCATTGCCGAAGGCCGCCTTGGCCTCGGACTGGGCCGTCTGGACGGCCTCGACCAGGTCCTCGGCAGTCAGGGCCACCTTCATGCCGCGTCCGCCGCCGCCCGCCGCTGCCTTGACGATCAAGGGGAAGCCGATGGTCTTCGAGGCCGCGATGGCCGCCTCGATGGTCTCGACCTCGCCGGCCGAGCCGGGCACGCAGGGGATGCCGGCATCCAGCACCGTCTGCTTGGCGGTGATCTTGTCGCCCATGACGCGGATGTGTTCGGCCTTGGGACCGATGAAGGTCATGCCACGCGCTTCCAC
>CAYNDG010000156.1:0-4573 GCA_964395805.1 uncultured Brevundimonas sp. | reverse complement strand
TTGAGCGTCGGATCCTGGATTTCCATGTGCCGCCGCTCTTCCGGATAGAGCGGGGTCAGGTTGTCGAACAGGACCTTGGTCTTGACCGTCTCCGGGTCTTCCAGATTGATCGTGTCGACCTTGAGCAGGGCGAAATAGCGCTCGCCTTCCCGCGGACCGCGCACAGCGCCGTGGATGGTGTCGCCCGAGCGCAGGCCGAAGCGGCGGATCTGCGAGGGCGAGACATAGATGTCGTCAGGCCCGGGCAGGTAGTTGGCGTCCGGGCTGCGCAGGAAACCAAAGCCGTCGGGCAGGATCTCCAGAACCCCGTCGGCGATGATCTCGACCTCTTCCTCGGCCAGGGCCTTGAGGATGGCGAACAACAGGTCCTGCTTGCGCAGGTTGGAGGCGTTCTCGACCTCCAGCTGTTCGGCGAAGGCCACCAGATCGGCCGGCGTCTTTTCGTTCAACTCGGCCAGGGTGATGCGGCCCGAGGGGACGATGGATTCACCCTCGTCCTCATCCTCGTCGGACGACTCGACCTCGGTCGCCGGCGTATCGGCGACGGCGGAATCGACCAGAGTGGGCTCGGTCTCGGGGATATCTGAGGTGTCGCTCATCGGAACTCGCACGGGAAACTGCCCCCGAACAACTCATGCTCAGGAGCGAAAAACCTTGGAATGTCAGACCCTTATGGGCCGGTCGGGGAACTCCCGTGCCTGTCCGGCCCCCAAGGGCGTTCAGTGGCGGACACAGAAGGAAGAGAAGGGCACCGCCCGCAGGACGGATCGGGCCCACGGAAACCACGCCCGCCGCACGGGGTCAAGCCCGGCAAGCCGGCGACGTCAGCGCGTGCCCCACTCCAGCGTCACCGACAACACCATGACGATGGCGATCAGGAAGGGGATCTCATTGGTCATCCGCCAGAAGCGGCCCGTGCGGACCGAAGTCCCAGCCTGGATACGGGGGAACTCGCCGGACAGATAACCGTGCCAGGCCCCCAGCGCCAGAATCCCGGCGATCTTGGCCAGCATCCACGGCTGGTGGGCAAAGCTCCAGTCGGCCCCCTCTCCACTCCTTATCCAGAACAGCCACAGGCCCAGGACTGTGGCTGCGATCATGGCCGGGTTCAGGATGATCTTCAGCAGACGCCGCTGCCAGGTGCGCAAGAGGCCGCGCATCTCGCTGCGCAAGGGCTCGGGCTTGTCGGCCTGCTCGGCGTCATAGGCATAGAGCCGCGGCAGAAACAGCAGGCCGGCCATCCAGGCGATCACCGCCAGAATATGCAGCCCGCGCGCCAGATCATACAGGTTCACGCTGCTGCCCCAAGCCGCTGTTCCGCCTGACAGGGACAGGCCTTCCACGCCGCCTGGCAGCCCGGCCCGAACGGGGCCGTGCCCGATCGGTCAAGGGCCGCGATCACGCCCTCGGCCAGACCGGAGATGAAGGCGGGGGTCACGCTGACGGTCGGCACGCGGATATAGGGGTGGATGCTGTGTTCCTCGGCCAGCTCCCGGTATTCAATGTCCAGCTCGACCAGGGTCTCGATATGCTCCGAGACAAAGGCGATCGGTACCAGAACAACGCCGACACCCTCCTTGCCGGCCCGCTCGAGGGCTTCAGGCGTCGAGGGTCCCAGCCATTTCAGCGGTCCGACCCGGCTCTGGTAGCAGAGACCCCAGTCGCTCAGTCCCAGCTGTTCGGCGACGGCCCGGCACCCGGCCTCGACCTGCTCCGCATAGGGATCACCCTTTCTGGTCACGAGGGATTCGGGGATGCCATGCGCCGAGAACAGAACCCGCACCGGCGCCTCACCCGCTCCGGCCAGGGCTTCCCGGATCAGGTCCGACTGGGCCTGCACCCAGCCATCGGCGCGCGGGTAGCAGCAAATCGTCCGACTGACGCCGGGTCCACGATAGGTCTCCCGCCAGAGTTTGAGCGACGAGGCCGTCGTCGTGGTCGAGAACTGCGGATAGAGCGGCAGGAGGACGATCTCGTCCGGCCGCCACGCCTCGACCTCGGCGGCTACCGCTTCCGTCATCGGATGCCAGTACCGCATACAGATGAAGGCCTTGATCTGATCTGCCGGCAGGCGGCCCGACAGGGCCTGCTCCAGCGCCCCGGCCTGGGCCCGGGTTCCGGGAAGCAGGGGTGAGCCGCCGCCCATATAGTCATAGTTGGCCTGGGCGCTCTTTTCCCGGCGGCTCGAGATCAACCGCGCCACCGCTGTCCGGAACAGGCCGGGCAAGCCGATGATCGCCGGGTCATTGAACAGGTTGAACAGAAAGGGCTTTACGGACTCCGGTCCGTCAGGACCGCCCAGATTGAACAGCACCACCGCGATCCGGCGGCCTTGACGGTCGTGCGGCATGCTCATTGTGCGCCGATCCTTTTCAGCACCTGCTCGACATGGGCGATCGGCACATCGGGCAGGATGCCGTGCCCGAGGTTGAAGATCCACGGCCCCTGACCCCAGGCCTCCCGCAGCTGATCCACGCGTCGGTCCAGCGCCGGACCGCCCGCCCGCAACAGGAGCGGGTCCAGCGCACCTTGAATCGGCTTGATCGCCTGGACCTCACGGCCGACTTCCAGGGGACAGGCTGTATCGAGGGCCACAGCCTGGACATCGCATGCCCGGGCGTAGCGTTCGGCCAACGCCGCCGAGCCTCGCGGGAAACCGATCAGGGGAACGGTCACGCCCAGCTCCCGCACGCGCGCAACCAGCTTCTGATGGGGTTCGAGGACGAGGGTCTCGAACAGGTCGTCCGGCAGGCCCTCGGCCCAGCTTTCGAAGATCTTGAGCACCTGTGCGCCCGCATCGGCCTGCATCTTCAGATAGTGCGCCGTGGCCTCGACCAGAATATCCAGCAGGGCCAGAACTGTCTCCGGCTCCCGGTAATAGAAGGTTCGCGCCTGGGCCCGCTCGCCCTTGCCGATCGAGCGGGTCTCGCCGTCCAGCATATAGGTCGCAACCGTCCAGGGCGCCCCGGCAAACCCGATCAGGGTCCGCTCGGGGTGCAGCGCCGCCCGAACCCGGCTGAGCGTCTCCCCGACCGGTGACAGGGCGGTTCCCGCCCCTGCGGTCAGAGCTTGCATCGACGCCAGATCCGGCAGGGCGCCCAGTCGCGGCCCCTCTCCCGCCTCGAACCAGACGCCCTGGCCCAGGGCCCGGGGGATCAACAGGATATCGGCGAAGACAATGGCCGCATCAAAGCCGAAGCGGCGCATGGGCTGCAGCGTGGCTTCGGCGGCCTTTACCGGATCAAGGCAGAATTCGATGAAGCCCGGCGTGGTCGCCCTGAGCTCCCGATACTCCGGCAGGTAGCGCCCCGCCTGACGCATGAACCAGACCGGAGGCCGGTCGGTGACTTCACCCCTGAGGGCCTTGAGCAAGCGCGTATCCGTCATGGAGCGGCTTTAGGCCGGGCGGACCAAGACCTCAAGCGGGCGAAATGCCTCGCTCTGCTTCTCTTCCTCTCGATAGAGATATTGAAGGTGAAGATAGGAGGTAGGGCCGGGGATGACGGGGACAGTTGGCCCGAATCCGGCGGCCGAAGCGGACCTTTTCACAGGGATGGGGGGCAAGGACCGGGGCCGCCGGTCAAGCCTGTAGAAACCGGGGATAATCCTTAACCAAACCTTAACTGCCGGGTCTTCGGGCGGCGATCAGGGCGGGGACCGTCTGTGTCCGGATTAAGATCTCATTAACCTTTCCCCAGGGATTGCCGGGCAGCGGATCCTCCTTGGGACAGTCCGGCCGCAACCCGCCCGCCTCATGAACACCCATCCCCTGCTCCGGAAGGGCGACCCGCGTTCAGGCCTGAAACGTCCCGCCTTCCTTCGGGTGTTCCCCCCGGACGTGCAGGACTCCGTCCACAGGAATCCCGGTTTCGCTCCTCAGGAGATTTTCGCGCTGAACAGGTTTGACGCTCGCCCCGCTTCGGACGATGACAGGCCATGACCCCGACCCGATCAGGCTCCGGCCGGCTGGCCACCTATTTCCACGTCCATCTGGTCTCTGACTCGACCGGCGAGACGCTCAATGCCATGGCCAAGGCCGTAACGGCCCGTTTCGACGGCGTGATCCCGATCGAACACATCTATGCGCTTGTCCGGTCTCCCAAACAGATGGAGCGGGTTCTGGAAGAGGTTGCGGCAGCACCGGGGGTGGTGCTGCACACCCTGGTCGACAAAGGGCTGCGCCATCAGCTTGAGGAAGGCTGCCGCGCCCTCGACATGCCGCAGATCGGCGCCCTTGATCCGCTGGTCGGAGCCCTGTCCCACTATCTGGGTGCGGCACTCTCGACCCGGGTGGGCGCCCAGCACGCGCTCGATACGGACTATTTCAACCGGATCGGCGCCCTCGACTTCGCCATGGCCCACGATGACGGGCAGGGGACGACCGAGCAGCTCGAGGCGGCCGATGTGGTGCTGTGCGGTGTCAGTCGCACCTCCAAGACCCCGACCTGCATCTATCTGGCGCACCGGGGCATCAAGGCCGCCAATGTGCCGTTGGTCCCCGGCCAGGAGGATGGAGAACGGCTGACGCGGCTGAACGGACCGCTGATCGTGGGCCTGACGGTGTCGCCCGACC
>CAYNDG010000155.1:3253-4573 GCA_964395805.1 uncultured Brevundimonas sp. | reverse complement strand
GACGACGACCATCCGGTCGGTCGCCATCGTCGATGACGACCCCTTCATGCTGGAGTATCTTTCCCTCGCCCTGGGCAAGACACCCTACCGCATCGCGATGTTCGAGAGCGCCGAGGCCTTCCTCGAGGATGTCAGCAATCTTCCGCCAGGTATCCTGCTGACCGATCTGAAAATGCCGGGCATGGACGGCATGAACCTGCTCAAGGCGCTTCAGGAGCGGTCGGTCCAGGCGCGCCCCACGGTGATCATGAGCGCCTTTGCCGACATTCCGCTGGCGGTCCTTGCCATGAAGACCGGCGCCGTGAGCGTGCTTCAGAAGCCCATCATGCCGGCCGCCCTGCTCGAAGCTGTCGAGGACGCCATGGGCGCCCTGACGGAAGAGGACGCCGGCTGGAAAGGAATCCGGCTGACTGCCCGCGAGCGGCAGGTGGCCGAGCTGATTGCCGGGGGCCTGACCAGCAAGGAGATCGCCCTCAGGCTGGGCAACAGCTACAGGACGGTCGAGGTGTTCCGCTCCAGCATCCTGCGCAAGACCAACACGACCAATGTCGCCTCGCTGGTGGCGTTGATGCGGGGCGGCACTCCGGGACCCCATGCCAGGTGAGGGCCGGGGCCAGACAGGGATGGCGCGGCCATCTGGAGCTGCTGCCTGAACTGGGTCTCGTGGTTCTCGTTACCACCCTGGTCTTCACCCAGTCCCGCTATCCCCTGATGTTTCTGGTGCCGCCGGCCCTGATCCTGCTGGCCATCAGCCGGGGCTTGGCGGGTGCGACAGCAGGGGTCGTGGTCGTTGCCCTGGTGTCGACCGGATTCACGCTGGCGGATCAGGGACCGCTGATGCTGATCCATGGGTCGGACGGCGCCCATGGCGATGCCCGGACGCAGGTGCCGGTGCTGCTGGCCTTTGTCGCGGTCAACACCCTGATGGCGATCTCGGTCGGCGCAGCCACGGTGCAGCGCCGTCAGCTGATCGACCGTCTCGAGGCCGCCCGACACCGACTGGCCGAACGGTCCGCCCACGAAGGGCTGATGATCAAGCAGGCCCATATTGCCGAGCGTATCGGTCAGGTCGGCTACTGGAGCTTTCGCCCGTCCACTGGCGAGATCTTCTGGTCCCCGGAGGTCTATCGCATCTATGGGGTCACCCCCGGGAGCTTCAACCCGTCCAGCAACGATCCGATGGCCCCCTTCCTTCCGGAAGACCGCGAGCGCTTTGCCGGGGTGATCCAGCGCTCCCTTGCCGAGCGGAGGGGCTGGCAGCTCGACGCCAACCTGATGCGGCCCTCCGGCGAGATCGTACGCGTGCGCTCCGTCGGCGAA
>CAYNDG010000155.1:0-3153 GCA_964395805.1 uncultured Brevundimonas sp. | reverse complement strand
GGCAATGTCATCGACTTCATCGACTCCATCCGCGACGTGACGGACCGGCGCGAGCGTGAAGAAGCCCTGGCGGAGGCCACAGCCGCGGCAGAGAGCGCGGCCAGGGCCAGGACGGAATTCCTCGCCAATATGAGCCACGAGATCCGCACGCCCCTGAACGGCGTCATCGGCTTTGCCGACCTTCTGGTCAGGGAGCAACCACCACAGCCCGTTCGCGGATATGCCGAGCGTATCCGCACCTCGGCGCGGGCGCTGTTGTCGATCGTGAATGATGTGCTCGACTTTTCGCGCATAGAAGCGGGGATGATGTCGGTTCAGGCCAGGCCCTACGACCCCGGGCTGCTGGTGGCCGAGGTGATCGATGTGGTCTCTGCCGCCTATCCGGATCCCGGCCTGTCGATCACCATGCCGTTCCGGCGTTCGACCGGAGTCCGCTATCTCGGGGATGATGACCGCATCCGGCAGATCCTCCTGAACCTGATCGGCAATGCCGCAAAATTCACCCGCAAGGGATCGGTCAGGGTCAGCTGGTCGGTTCGAAAGGGCCGACTGCGTCTGGTGGTGACCGACACCGGGCCCGGGATCGCTCCGGATCGGTTGAACCATGTGTTCGACAGCTTCTCCCAGGCCGATGCCTCCATTTCCCGCACCTATGGGGGATCCGGACTGGGCCTGTCGATCAGCCGCTCGCTGGCGCGGATGATGGGCGGGGATATCTCGATCCGGAGCCGGCTCGGCAAGGGGACCCGGGTGATCCTCGATCTTCCGGCAGAACGCGCTGCCCCCGAAGACAAGGAGGCGACGGCCACGCCCGCACGGCGGCTCACCGGCCTGCGCGGACGGATCATGGTCGTCGACGATGTCGACACCAATCGCGAGCTCATCGAGATCGGCCTTGGTCAGGCCGGTCATGACGTCACAGGCGTTGCCTCGGGAGAGGAGGCACTGGCCGCTCTCCGGGATGATCCCTCATGGGATCTTGTCCTGATGGACGTCCACATGCCGGGGATGGATGGACTGGCGGCGACCCGGGCGCTGCGTGCCCTGCCCGGACCGGCATCGGCGGTTCCCGTGATCGGGCTGTCGGCCAACGTCCTGCCGGCCCAGATTGCGGCCTGCCTTGACGCAGGTATGGATGACCATCTGGGCAAGCCGTTGGACCTCGAAAGGCTGATCGAGCTGGTCGACGGCCTGTGTGGCACAGCCAGGGACAGGACCCCGCCCCCCGTCGATCCCGCCGGGGACCCGGCCTATCAGGCGCTGAGGGGGCGCTATCTTGACCATCTGGCGGACGTCCGGCCCGCCGTGGTGGCAGCCCTTGAGGATCTCGAGGATCCGGAACATCGGGCCAGGCTGTCGACCCTGGCCCACAAGCTCGCCGGGGCGGCCGGCAGCCTCGGCTTCAGCGCCCTGTCGGAAACCGCCATCCGTCTGGACCGCGCCGCGCAGGAGGGCGCGACGGCCGACATGCTGCACAAGCTCGGGCATGCCCTTCTCGAACAGATCGACGCCGTGACGGGCGCGCCCGCGATCGGGGCCTAGACGTCGACGGCGGCGTCGAGGGCGTTTTCCTGGATGAACTCGCGGCGCGGCTCGACCACATCGCCCATCAGCTTGGCGAACAGGTCGTCGGCCTCGTCGGCCTGGTTGACCTGCACCTTCAGCAGGGTGCGGGCATTGGCGTCCAGGGTGGTTTCCCACAGCTGGTCCGGGTTCATTTCGCCCAGACCCTTGTACCTCTGGATGGAAAGCCCCTTGCGTCCGCCTTCGAGCACGGCGGCGAGGAGGTCGAGCGGACCCCGGATGGCCACCGACCGGTCCTTGCGGTTCAGGCTGGCCGGAGAAGCGAACACCCCCTCAAAGACCATGGCCCGTTCGGCGAGGCGGCGCGCATCCAGGGAGCGGATCAGGGTTTCCTCGAGGACAATCGTCTCCGCCACGGCCCGACGAACCCGCCGGAACACGACCGATCCCTGCTCACCCGGCGCACCCGACCAGGGGCCGTCGCCTTCCTCGGCATAGCGGTCAAGGCCGGCCGCTACGCGGTCCAGCAGGGTCTGGTCCATCTCTGCGCCCTCGGCGAACACACCGCCCAGCGCCGCCTGCTCGATGGCAAAGGCGGGCGCGCGCTGGGACAGGCGATCCACCCCGGCGCGGAAGGCCTTGGCCTCGCGGGCCAGGCCCTGAAGGTCGAGACCCAGCCGGCGTTCCCCGTCTGCCAGATCAAGCGAGGCCTCACTGACGCCCTCCTCGATCAGATAGGCGTCCATCTCGGCCTGGTCCTTCAGGTACCGGCTCTGCTTGCCCTTGGTCACCTTGTAGAGCGGTGGCTGGGCGATGAAGATGTGGCCGCGCTCGATAAGCTGCGGCATCTGCCGGTAGAAGAAGGTCAGCAGCAGGGTGCGGATGTGGGCACCGTCGACGTCGGCGTCGGCCATCAGCACGATCTTGTGGTAGCGCAGCTTGTCGATATTGAAGTCATCGCGACCGATCCCGGTGCCCAGGGCCAGGATCAGCGTACCGATCAGATCCGAGGACAGCATGCGGTCAAAGCGTGCCCGCTCGACATTCAGGATCTTGCCGCGCAGGGGCAGGACGGCCTGGTTCTCGCGGTTACGCGCCTGTTTGGCCGAACCACCGGCGGAGTCGCCCTCGACGATGAACAGTTCCGACTTGGCCGGATCGCGTTCCTGACAGTCGGCCAACTTGCCGGGCAGGCTGGAGATTTCCAGCGCCGACTTGCGCCGGGTCAGGTCGCGGGCCTTCCTCGCGGCCTCGCGCGCGGCAGCCGCCTCGACAATCTTCGAGACCACCAGTTTCGCCTCGACCGGATGCTCCTCGAACCAGGTCGCAAGGCCTTCGGTGCACAGACCCTCGACCGCGGGGCGCACCTCGGACGACACCAGCTTGTCCTT
The DNA here is from genome assembly GCA_964395805.1 of uncultured Brevundimonas sp. GTDB lineage: Bacteria > Pseudomonadota > Alphaproteobacteria > Caulobacterales > Caulobacteraceae > Brevundimonas. Next base: position 238 of record CAYNDG010000155.1, on the reverse strand, counting down.
GGTCTGACTTGAGAATTTCGGATCGGGCACCTTGACCGAGAGCACGCAGGTCAGGCCCTCGCGCGCGTCCTCGCCCGAGACCGAGACCTTCTCCTTCTTCGCCAGACCGGAGCTCTCGATATAGCTGCCCATGACCCGCGTCAGACTGGTCCGGAAGGCGGACAGGTGGGTGCCCCCATCCCGCTGGGGGATGTTGTTGGTGAAGCACAGCATGGTCTCGTGGTAGCTGTCGTTCCAC
>CAYNDG010000154.1:0-4580 GCA_964395805.1 uncultured Brevundimonas sp. | reverse complement strand
CGGCCACGCCCAGTCCGGGCATGGGGGACTGGATCAGTTTCGAGGTATCGGGCGGCACCTTTTCCGGCAGGCGGGCATAGAGCTCGGCATGGCGGGGGGACAGGACGCGGACGCGGGCGCGCATGGCGCGGTGGCGGATGGTGAAGCCGTCGGGCACGCGGGAGACCTCGGCCGTGAACGGCGTACCGTCGAGCCGGGCACGGAACTGGGCGAGGCCCGGCGACCAGTCGATCTCGGACAGGATCAGGGTGCGTTCTTCGTCCGGCAGGGTGATGGCGAGATTCTCGTCGTCGTCGACCGCGAGGCTGGCCGAAACGGTTTCTCCACCGACCAGCACGGTCCAGTCGCTGCGGGCGTCCGGGTCGCCGGACTGTTCGACCTGGACGGCCTTCATGGCGAGGCTTGAGGCCAGCATGACGTCGCGGCCAAAGCCGGCCACGGGCGTGCCGTTGAAGCCGTCGGGGAATTCGTCGGTGATGTAGCGGGTGGTCAGGGCACCGGAGCGGAAGCGCTCCTGATCCATGACGGCGGCGAGGAAGGGCACATTGTGGCCGACGCCCTCGAGGTGGGTGTCTTCCAGCGCGCGGGCCATGCCGTCGATGGCGGCCTCGCGCGTTTCGCCCCACGTGCACAGCTTGGCGATCATGGGGTCGTAGAACATGCTGATTTCGTCGCCCTCGCGGACGCCGGAATCGTTGCGGACCAGATAGCCGTCCTGCTCGCCCTCGCGGGGCTGCTCATAGCGGACCAGCCGGCCGATCGAGGGCAGGAAGCCGCGATAGGGATCCTCGGCATAGATGCGACTTTCGATCGCCCAGCCGTGAATCCTCAGGTCCTTCTGGGTGATGTTCAGCGGGTCGCCCCAGGCCGAGCGGATCATCTGTTCGACCAGATCGACGCCGGTGATCAGCTCGGTCACCGGATGCTCGACCTGCAGCCGGGTGTTCATCTCGAGGAAGTAGAAGCTCTTGTCCTGACCGGCGACGAACTCGACCGTGCCCGCACTGTCGTAATTCACGGCTTTGGCCAGGGCGATGGCCTGTTCGCCCATGGCCTTGCGGGTCTTGTCGTCCAGCAGGGGAGAGGGCGCCTCCTCAATGACCTTCTGATTGCGGCGCTGGATCGAGCATTCGCGCTCGAACAGGTGGACGACATTGCCGTGCCTGTCGCCCATCACCTGGATTTCGATGTGGCGCGGGTTCTCGATGAATTTCTCGAGGAAGACGCGGTCGTCGCCGAAGGCGGATTTCGCCTCGGCCTTCACCGAGGAGAAGCCGTCGGCCATGTCGGCATCGGAGTGGGCGACGCGGATGCCCTTGCCGCCGCCGCCGGCCGAGGCCTTGATCATGATCGGATAGCCGATCTCGCGCGCGATGCGGACGGCTTCTTCCGGCGTTTCGATCAGGCCCATATGGCCGGGCACGGTCGAGACACCGGCCTCGGCCGCCAGCTTTTTCGAGCTGATCTTGTCGCCCATGGCGTCGATGGCTTCGGGATTGGGGCCGATGAAGGCGATCCCCTCGTCGCGCAGGCGGCGGGCGAAGCCGGCGTTCTCGCTTAGGAAGCCAAAACCGGGGTGCACCGCCTCTGCGCCGGTTTGTCGCACAGCATCGACGATGCGGTCGGCCAACAGGTAGGATTCAGACGCGGCGGCCGGGCCGATCAGCACGGCCTCATCCGCCATCTCGACGGCCAGCGAGCCGGCGTCGGCCTCGGAATAGACCTGGACCGTCTGAATGCCCATACGGCGGCAGGTCTTGATAATGCGGACGGCGATTTCGCCCCGGTTGGCGATCAGAATCTTGGTGAACATGCCCGGTTCCATCGACATCGCCGGAAGCGGAAGATCAACGCACTGTGATCCGACCTTGAGGCGACGGCCCCGATTAGGCCGTGATCCGGTGCGAGTAAACCGGCTTACGGACCGGGGGGTTCGCTTGATCGGCGTTCGGGGTTGGCAAGCCCCCGCATGATCGGCTTTAAGGTCCGGGTATCTCCCTGACACGGCTACTGGAGCCTCAAGTATGACGTTTAGATCGTATGCTGCCGTCACGGTCGCGGCACTCGCCATCACCGCCTCGACCTCGGTCGCCGCGCAGGACTTCCGGGCCCTGGCCTCGCAGGATCTGGTGACCGCCCAGCAGGAGATTCGCGAGAATCACCCGGCCCTGGTGGCCGGCGGTGCCGAGGCGGCGGCCTTCCGCACCTATCTCGACACCGGCCTTGCCGAGGCCCAGGCCTTGATCGGTCAGGTCAACAGCGGCGACAGCCACGCCTATCTGATGCGCTATTTCGCCGGCGGCTTCCGCGACTCCAACCTGCGCATCACCCCGACCTTCGACCTGCTGGGCCCGTACTTCGGCATCAGCTGGGGCGGTGTGACCACGGGCTGGCGCGATGGCCAGTATGTCGTGACCCATGTTGCCGATGGCGTGCGTCGCGGCCCGCGGGTCGGCTCGGTCGTGACCGAGTGCAATGGTGTTCCGATCGAGCAATTCGCCATCGAGAAGCTGGACCGCTGGGAAGCGGACCTGACGACCGAGGCCGGCCGCGTCCGTTCGGCGCCCTATCTGCTGTGGAACCGCAACAACCCCTTCACCCGCGGCCTGCCGCAGACCTGCAAGTTCCAGGAGGGTCGCCGCTCGCGCGACATCGAGCTGCAGATCCAGCCGGTGTCGCCGGGCGCGCTTGAGGCCGCCTATCGCGCCACCGTCTATATGCCGGGTGCCGTGCCGCTGGCGGTGGAAGAGGTGAACGGGCGCCCGTGGGTGCATGTCCATTCGCTCAACGAGGATGCCGACTGGACCGCGTTCAACGCCACGGTCGTGGCCCAGGCTGATGCCCTGCGCGGACCGCAAGGCTTCGTGCTGGATCTGCGCGGCGCCAACGGCTCGGAATTCACCTCGACCCGCCGCGCCTATGGCCTGGTCAACCGGATCTGGACCCCCGAGTTCACGGTGAGCCGCCAGCCGGTGGCCGGTGAAATCACCTATCGGGTCAGCGAGGATAACCGCGCATGGTTCGCGGATGCTCTCGCCCGCATGGAAGCCGACCCGCTGTTCGTCGAGGAGAACCCGGCGATCATCGAGGAAACCCGCGGTGTGGTGGCGGCGTTCGACGCGGCCATGGCCGCCGGTCAGCAGAGCTTCTCCCTGCCCGGCCGTGCTCCCGTGCCGGACACGGGTGCGCCGAACCCTGTGCAGGGGCCGGTGATCGTGCTGATCGACTCGGGCTGCGCGGGCGGCTGCCTCGACGTACTGGACCTGCTGGTCAATTTGCCGAACGTGCGGATCGCCGGATCGACCACGGCCGAAGACTCGATCTTCATTGAGCCGACCGTCCTGCGTCTGCCGTCCAACTATGCGGACCTGACCTATGGTCACAAGGCCTGGACGACCCGCGCCCGGGGCAACAATCAGCCCCACGAGCCGGGCGCCGGTCTGCGCTACACCGGAAACCCGACCGACGAGGCTGCGGTGCGCACCTGGGTGTCGAGCCTCTTCGGGGGTTAAGGCTCAAGTGCGCTGCCACTCGCCTCGCGGAGGCTCGCTGCCTGAGCGCGGCGGGTAGAAGCGGGTGAGACCCAATACCTGGGCCGGTCGGGGTGGGAACCCTGGCCGGCCCTTCCTATATCTGGCGCATGACCCAGATGACCTCTGCCTCCGGCTTTGACCTGACCCCGCCCGACGAAGACCAGCGCGAGCGCCTGATCGCCGATCTGGACCCCGAGGCCGAACGGATCCTTCTGGCGCACGGCACCGAGGCGCCGTTCTGTGGCGGGCTGCTGGATGAAAAGCGGGCCGGGGTGTTCTGTTGCCGGCTGTGCGGCCTGCCGCTGTTCCAGACGAAGACCAAGTTCGAGAGCGGGACGGGCTGGCCCAGTTTCGACCGGCCCTTTGATCCGGCCCATATCCGCGAGATCCGTGACACCTCGTATGGCATGGTGCGGATCGAGACGCGCTGCGCCCGCTGTGACGGCCATCAGGGCCATGTCTTTCCCGACGGTCCGCCGCCGACGGGCCTGCGCTATTGCATCAATTCGGCGGCGCTGAGTTTCGTGCCGGAGGGCGAGCCGCTGCCGGACCCGCTGGGGCGCGGCGAAGGCGTCGCCTGACGCTGAACACATTTGACGCTGAGGGTGGACGAGTACGGCAGGCGCAGTCGCCGTCCGCCCGGATACAGGGGAAGGTCGCGTGATGATCATTTTGATGGCAAGTGTCGCCGTACTGGCCCTCAGCGCCCCCGATCCGCAGGACCCGGACGAGATTATCCGCACCGCGACGGTGCCGGGTGTTTCAGCCGAGACCGTGGCGGCCGAAGGCGAAGCGGCAGCCGAGGCCGCAGCCAATGCCCCGACCCTCATCGTGGAGCAGGATCGCGAGCCCCACGGCCTGACCACCGACCAGCAGATCAGCCGCTGGCTGGCCGACGCCCCTGCGGTGCCGTCCGGCACGGGCGCGGCTTACGATGGTCCGATCGACGGGATCGCGTGGGACAGCGAGCGGCGCGTGCGCAGCGAGTTCAGCGTCGGCATCGGCACCGAAGGCTACCGCCAGTACGGGGCCTCGGTCTCGGTGCCA
>CAYNDG010000153.1:0-4598 GCA_964395805.1 uncultured Brevundimonas sp. | reverse complement strand
CCGGCCCGAGGATCAGCCGGGCGACTGCGCCCGCCGCGACGCGCAGGGCGGTCTCGCGCGCCGAGGACCGTCCGCCGCCCCGGTGGTCGCGAACGCCATATTTGGCCTGATAGACATAGTCGGCATGGCCCGGCCTATAGGCGCGGGCGATCTCGCCATAGTCCTTTGAGCGCGCATCCTCATTGTCGATCAGCAGGCTGATGGGTGTGCCGGTGGTGACCGGACCATCGCCGTCGTCGAAGGTGCCCGACAGGATCCGCACCGTGTCGCTCTCGCGTCGCTGGGTGACGAAGCGACTGCCGCCGGGCTTGCGCTGGTCCAGCCAGGGCTGGATGTCAGCCTCCGTCAGGGGTATCCGGGAGGGGCAGCCGTCGATGACGCAGCCGATGGCCGGCCCGTGGCTTTCGCCCCAGGTGGTCACGCGAAACAGATGGCCGAAGCTGTTGTGGGACATGGCCCTCTGGCCTTAGGCCGCAAGCGACGCCGTCGTCCAGACCCGGGCGAAGCGGTTCAGCAGATGTTCGGCGGCGGACGGCGCTTCCTCGGCCGGCGTCAGGGTAATGAACAGGTGGCCCTGACCGTGGCGGCCGCGGGCGGGCAGGCCCAGCCCCTTGAGACGCAGGCGCACCGGCGGCTCAAGACCCGCAACGACCCAGGCATTGCGCGGCCCGGCATGGGTCAGCACCTCGACGCGGCCGCCGTCCTGCAGCACCCGGGGTGACACCTCGGCCTGCATGAACAGGTCGTCGCCCAGCGCGGAGAGGCCATTCGAGGCGCGAATTCGCACGGCGAGGAACAGGTCACCCTCATCCTTGCCCGCGCCCCTGAGCCGGACATGCTCGCCTGTGCGCAGACCTGGCGGCAGGGTCAGGCGGAAGGTACGCCCGCGATGCCGGGTTGTAACCGGCCCACCCTGAAGCGCCAGCAGGGGATCTATCGACAGGGTCGGGAGGGCGGCCGTGCGCCGCATCGGGGGTGGCAGGGCAGGGCAGTCGGGCGTTCGGGCCTGAATGGCGTGCCAGGCGGCTATAACCTCTCGGAATCGTTCGGCGTCCCCGCCCGGCTGGTCCGGACGGGCCGATTTCACAGCCCTCAGGAAGGCCTGACGCGTCGTCTCATGATCGACCGGGCCGGGGAGGCCGAGCGCCGCGAGGGCCTGGTGGTAGGTCAGAAGGGAGGTGTCCGGGCGGATCATGCGACCAAAAGCCACGAACAGGGTCAATGCGGGGTTAACCGTGACGCTGGCTCTCGCAGGAGGCCGCCGGGGGCGCTAGAAGGTCGCCATGAGCACGCCCGTCATCCCGCCCAGCCCGTCGCGCGAGGACTACGCCCGCGACTATGCCGCCGCACTGGCCGCCAACAGCGATGAGGCCGAGTTTGCTCGCGACGAGCCTTTCGCCTTGCTGGAGCGATGGTTGGCCGACGCACAGGCCCACGAGATCAACGACCCCAATGCCATGGCCCTGGCCACCGTCGATGCCGACGGGCTGCCCGATTGCCGGATGGTGCTGCTCAAGGATGTCGGTCCCGATGGTCTGACCTTCTATTCCAACACCGGCAGTGCCAAGGGGCAGCAGCTGGCCGCCCGCCCGCAGGCCGCCCTGCTGTTTCACTGGAAGTCTCTGCGGCGTCAGGTCCGGCTGAGAGGCCACGTCCAGCCGGTGGGTGCCGCCGAAGCGGATGCCTATTTCGCCAGCCGGGCCCGCGAGAGCCGCATCGGGGCCTGGGCCTCGGACCAGTCGCGGCCACTCGGTAATCGCGCCGAGCTGGAGGCCGCGGTGGCGCGCGAAACGGCGCGGTTCGAAGGCAAGGATGTGCCCCGGCCCGAGCGGTGGAGCGGCTGGCGGCTGGTGCCGGTGCAGGTCGAGTTCTGGCGGGACCGCCCCTTCCGGCTGCATGACCGGCTTCGGTTCGAACGGCCAGCCGCCGATGCGGCCTGGGGTCGTCAGAGACTCTACCCCTAGAGATCAGTCGATGTCGGGCGCCGTCGGGTCCAGATTCGGGCCACCGTAGCGGGCGAGGAAGGTGGCCACAGCGTCTGCCGCGATCTGGGCATGGGTCCGTCTGACCTGAACGGTATCCCCGGTGACAATGGGGACGAAGAAGACCGGGTGCTCCAGCATGCCCATCAACTGGCCCGCCGCCCAGGAGGGTTTGTCACACGCCAGCTCACCGCGGTCATTCAGCGTCGAGATGGCATCGACCAGAGTGGCCCCGATCCGCGCCTTGCCCCGCTCGAAGAAGTGATTGGCCATGGCCTCGAAGCGCGGTTGCTCGACCATGACAACGCGAAAAACGGATCGCACCAGCGGATCGCTCATAAAGGCGGTGTAGGCCTCCGCGAACCGTGTCAGCTGGCATCGCGCCGGCCCGTCCACGTCACGGACACGGTCCATCTGGCGCGCAAATTCATCCGATGCGTCATCTATGACCGCCTGGAACAGCTCGGCCTTGGACGGGAAGAAGGTGTAGAGGGTTGCCGTGGAAATCCCGGCGTCACGGGCGATGGGCTCGACGCGGGTGGCCGCATACCCTTGGGCCATGAAGTGCCGCCGGGCCTCGAGCAGAACCGTGCCGCGACGGCGGTCGGGAGCGAGGCTGGGCGAGAGATCGGGGGAGGCGTGTGGTGCGGGGCTTTGCAGACTCATGTTTGCAAACCTTCGCGCGGATAACGCTGTCCTGCAAGATGAAACGCACGTTTCGTTACAGGGGCTTGCGAGGCGCCCATCGGGACAGGAGCGGGTGCGTCAGCACGGGGGCCACAAGCCGGTCCACGGGCTGTTCGTCCTTCAGCACGACGGCCGCTGTCGTGTCCGCCACGATGAAGTCGGCGTGGACCTTGGCCGGCTCGGTCAGACGTTCGTGGCCCGGCCGCACGGTCAGCAGATACTGATCGATGACCGACCGGGCGGTCCGGCCGCGCTCGACCTGGTCGCGGAGCAGGCGCCGGATGAAGCGGATGTCGGGCGGGGTATCCACGAACACCCGTATATCGAACAGCTCGACCAGCGCCGGCGTGCACAGCAGGTGCGTTCCCTCGATCACGACAACCTCTGCCGCCGGCACCGGCTGCCCGCCGGGCTCGCGTCCGTGGGTGACGAAGGAATAGATCGGCGCCTCGACGGGCCTGCCCGCCTTCAACGTTCGCAGATGGTCGTGCAACAGCGCATGGTCCCGGGCCGCGACATCGTCGAAATCAAAGGTCGCGGCGTCAAAGCCGGGCAGGGATGCGGCATCCCGATAATAGGAATCCTCGCGTACCAGGGTGGCGACGCCGTCTGGCAGATGGCGGATGAGGGCCTCGGCAAGGGTGCTTTTCCCCGAGCCCGAGCCCCCCGTAATCGCAATCAGAAGCGTCATGATGTCAGCGGAAGAAGCAGGTCAGGCCGGCGTAAAGGCTTTCCACTGTGGCATCGGGAGCCTCGGACGACAGGAACCCGCCCAGCCCGCCACTGGAGAACTCGACCCCCAGGGTGGAGTCCGGCACCGGCTCGACACGGCGGGCGGCCTCCAGCTGGGCCCGGCCGGACCCGACGCCGACCCCGTCGACCGTGGTCAGCCCCGCTTTGTCGATGAACCAGCCCGCAAACCGGCCGTCCTGAAAGGCCAGCTGCAGCCCGTCGGGATAGGCGGCGAACTGTACGGGCCCCGCGCCGCACTCGGAATTGGTGGTCACTTCCGGGGTCGGGGTGTCCAGCAGGGTCGAGACGGCGGTCAGCACGCTGTCCTGCGGCATGCCGAAGGGCAGGGCCCGGCCTGAGCCCTGGGCCGTGAAACCCCGCAGGCCCTCGCCGTCGAGCGCCAGACCGGCTGCTGCTGCATCAGGCGCCTGCTGGCCGGAGGGGCCGGCCTCCGGCTCGGGCGCAGGCGCGGGCACTTCGGTCGCGTTGTTGCAGGCCCCGAGAGCGAGCACGGCAGCAAGGGTCAGGAGGGTGCGGGCAAGGGTCATGGTCGGATCCTGTTATCCGGACGGGAAGGGTCGGGCCCAGACTAGCGGAAAGTCGCCCTGGTGCGGCAAAGAAAACGCCTCCCCCTGACGTTGCGTCACATTGCCTATCCCCCGCGCCGCCGATAGCGTGGCAACAAGTGCCGCGCGCAACGTCGGCCAGACCCATAAATTGCTGAGAGGAAACCGATGCTCGGATTGATGCAGGACTGGCCGCTGACGGTCGACAAGATCCTCGATCATGCGAAGAACTGGCATCCGCACCGCGAGGTCGTGACCCGCTCGGTCGAAGGGCCGGTGGTGCGCAGCACCTATGGCGAAATCCACGGCCGGGCCAAGCGCGTCTCGAATGTGCTCAAGAGCTGGGACGTCAAGGTCGGTGACCGGGTTGCCACCCTGGCCTGGAACACCGGCCGCCACGTCGAGGCCTGGTACGGCATCATGGGCATCGGCGCGGTCTGTCACACCCTGAACCCGCGACTGTTCCCGGAACAGCTGATCTACATCATCAATCACGCCGAAGACCGGATCATCTTCGTCGATCTGACCTTTGTGCCGCTGCTGGAAGCGATCCTGCTCGGCGATGGCGGCGCGCGCCACGTGCAGATCGTGCAGCTGCTGCTGGAGGCCGGTGCCGACCCGGAGCTGGCCG
>CAYNDG010000152.1:0-4656 GCA_964395805.1 uncultured Brevundimonas sp. | reverse complement strand
CCTCGCTGGCGACCGCCGCCACATCGGCGCGGATCTGTCCGATCTGCCCCGCTTCATTCTCGCTGAACTTGGTCCAGCGGACGCCCATGTCCTTGACCCGCTCGGTCCAGTCGGGATCCAGCTCCGAGCCGAAATAGGCCTTGAGGAACTCGGGCCGCGAAATGCCATAGCTGTCCGCGAGGCGCAGCAGGCGCCCCTCCAGCGAGATCAGCCGCTTGTTGATGGCATACAGCTGCTCGACCAGGGCCTCGATGCGGTTGTTGTTCAGCTTCATCGACTTGAGGCGATCCGAGATCGCCCCGGACAGGGCCTCATAGGCCTTCTGGTCCTTGGCCGACAGGGCCTCGCCCTTCAGCCGCGCCTCGACCAGCTTGTCCTGCAGCCTGCGGAAGGCGCCGAAGTCGTTCGCGACCGCGTCCAGCACCTCCATGACGCCGTCGCGCAGCTCGGCTTCCAGCGCCGAGATCGACATGCCGCCGCCGTCGTCGAAATCGTCTTCATCCTCCTCCTCCTCGGCCTCCTTTTCCGCCTCCTCGGCGGTGCGGGGCGGCTTGGGCTGGCCGGGGATGGGCTGGGGCGGCTGGTTGTGCGGCAGACTGGCGGGATTCAGCACGCCGTAGGTGGCGTCGAGGTCGATGACCTCGCGCAGCAGGATGCGGTTATTCAGCAGTTCGTCGCGCCACACCATGATGGCTTCGAACGTGAGCGCGCTTTCGCACAGGCCCGAGATCATGGCGTCGCGGCCGGCCTCGATGCGCTTGGCGATGGCGATCTCGCCCTCGCGGCTCAGCAGCTCGACCGAGCCCATCTCGCGCAGATACATCCGCACCGGATCGTCGGTGCGGTCATAGGTCGGCTTGGCGTCGGTCTCCGAGACCGACGTCTCGGCCTTTTCGGCCACGTCCGTGCCCTGGGCGGCCTCGCCGTCCTCTTCGGCCTCGACGACGTTGACGCCCATCTCCGACAGCATGGCCAGGGTGTCCTCGATCTGGTCGGGGGTCACCTCTTCGGACGGCAGAACCTTGTTCAGTTCCTCCATCGTCACATAGCCACGCGCCTTGGCCTGCTTGATGAATTTCTTGACGCCGGCATCGGTCAGATCGAGCAGGGGACCGTCGTTGGAGGTCTCGTTGTCCTGCGTGTCTGTCTGCGCACTCATCCCGTCTTCCGTCTCCGACCCGCCGCCGCACTGTGGCTGAACGGCACTACATGAACAGGAAAACGCGCGCGGCCCACTCAGGCTCCGGCTACATCTTCCCAAAGGCTTCCTGACCTGATCGCCCGCCGCAAGGCATCGCGCTCTGCCTTCAACCGAGTGAAGGCAGAACTGTCGAACGCCTGATGAGCGCCCGACTTTGCCGTGGCCAGCGCCTGCTCCAACGCCGCAATGCGCGTCAGGGCGTCAAACGCCTGCGACCATAGGGTCCGTGCCTCGCCGAGGGGCAGGTCTCCTGCCAGGAAGGGCGCGCCGGACTTTGCCGCCGCCTTCTCGACCTCGTGCAACAGGGCGTCGTAACCCGATTGCGCCAGATGGCGACGAAGGGCCACAGAGTCAAGGGATGATGCGCCGCCCAGCCGGTGCTGGACGAGCGACTGGGCGAGGGCGTCAAGGTCCGGGTCCCCGAGGCCGGAGGCCGCCACGGTCTCAAGATGGGCGTCGAGGCGCTCGGGGTCGTCGATGGCGGCCAGCGCCAGGGCTGCCGCAAGCGGGTCAAGCGACCGGTTGAAGGCCCGCAGGGCCTCGGCGCCCTCCGGCGTTTGCCCGGCTGGCGCGGGGGCGCCCCGCCTCCAGTTGGCAGAAGGGCGGCCGTCGTTGCGGGCAGCATATTTCGGCCCGCGCCCCGGCATGATGGCATCAAACCGTTCGAACAGGTCGCGGCGGTATTGCTCGGCCAGATCGCGGTCGGTGATCGCCTCGGTCGCCTGCCGCAGCCGGGCCTTCAGGCCCGCGCGTCGCTCGGGCGTGTCCAGCGGTTCTGCCTCGGCCTCCTTCTGGAACAGGACCTCGACGAAGGGCCGGGTGCGGGCCAGGGCCTCGCGCAGGGCCGGTGCGCCGGCCTCGCGCAGCATGTCGTCGGGGTCGCGCCCGTCCGTCAGCAGGCAGAAGCGGAAGCTGCGCCCCGGCTTCAGCAGGGGCAGGGCGCGTTCCACCGCGCGTCCGGCGGCCCGCTGGCCGGCGGCATCCCCGTCAAAGCACAGGATCGGCTCGGGCGTGACCCGCCACAACCGCGCCATCTGTTCCTCGGTCAGGGCCGTACCCATGGGCGCGACCGCCGGAATGCCCGCCCTCTGACAGGCGATCACATCCATATAGCCTTCGACCACCACCAGACCGGCCTGTTTCGAGGCGCCCAGAAGTTTGCGCGCCTCCGGCATGCCATAGAGGGTGGCCCCCTTGTGGAAGAGCGGGCTTTCCGGGCCATTCAGATATTTGGCCCGGTCATCCGGGTTCATGGCCCGGCCGCCAAAGCTGACCACCCTTCCGCGGTCATCCAGAATCGGAAAAATCAGCCGGTCGCGGAACCGGTCATAGGGGGCACCCCCGCCCTCAGGCGCGATCAGCAGGCCTGCCTCGACCAGGTCGCCCGGTGTCGCCCCCTTCTGGATCAGGGCGGTCTTCAGGCCGTCGCGGTCATTGGGGGCATAGCCAAGGCCAAACCGCTCCCACTGATCCTCGGGCAGGCCGCGCTTCTTCAGATACTCGCGGGTGCCGGTCCCGACCGACCGGCGCAGGTTGGCGGCGAACCACTTCATGGCCAGTTCGGTCCAATCGAACAGCGTATTGCGGCGCTGTTCGCGCGCGGCAGCCTGAGGGTCCTCCGCCGGCAGGGCCAGTCCCGCCTCATTGGCCAGCCGCTCGACCGCCTCGACAAAGCTCAACCGCTCGGTTTCCTGCAGAAAACTGATGATGTCGCCGTGCTTGCCCGAGCTGAAATCGTGGAAGAAGCCCTTCTCGTCATTCACGAAGAACGACGGCGACTTCTCCTTGGTGAAGGGCGACAGTCCCACGAACTCGCGCCCCTGCCGCTTCAGCTTCACCGTCCGGCCGATCACGTCCGACGGCCTGAGCCGGGACTTCAGTTCCTCGATGAATCGTTCGTCGAATTTCACCGCGTCCCTATAGCCCGGATTATGAGCGCGCGTCAGGGATCTCGCGCGACCCGGAGCGATCCGGGGGACCAGCCTAGCGCCAGATCGATCCGTCGGCCGCGCCGCTACGGCCGACCTCATAGATTTTCCGCATGGACGCGACGCTGAAGTCCAGCGGATCCCCCGCGGCGTCGTCCGGCAGGGTGGCATAGCGGAATACTATGCCGTTTCGCTCGGCGAACGCCCGGTTCCCCGCCAGGGTGTTGACCAGACTGGTCAGCATCAAGGTGTCCAGGCTGCGTGACAGAACCCTGCCCATGCTGTCCTCGGTGACCGCGAAGGCGGGGCCGGTCCGGCCGTTGACGATGACATGGATGCGGGCTCCGTTCAGCGCGCCGGACTCATCCTGATACGACCAGAAGGTCTCCGGCAGGGCCAGGAACGGGGTCGCCACGCCGCCGTCGACGTGCATTTCCTCAAACTGCTGTCCCCCGCCCTCGGAGGGAATGAGCACAGGCGGAAAGGCCCCCGGCACACTGGCAGACGCAATCAGGACATTGCGAAACAGGGCAAGGGCCCGGGGCCCGCCGCGCAGGGCAATGGCCCCCATGTCCCAGACGACGCCGCGCTGGGCATCCAGATCGGTCGTCGCCACCAGCAGCAGTCGCCCCCTGGCGGCTTCAGCCGCGACGGCCTCGATCACAGTCTCATCGATATAGCGTTCAACGAGTTCCCGCAGGGGATCGCCCCTGTACAGGCCTGAGCCGAAGAAGACGCCCAGCCCCTGTGGTTGCAGCAGATTGCTGGCGGCGCCGCTCGTATAGGCTTCGGCCAGTTGATCGTCCCAGTCAGGACCGAGGAAGACGAAGGGTGCGGCCAGGGCGCCGGTCGAGACGCCGGTGACAACCTCCATGTCCGGCCGCGCGCCCGACGTCGTCCAACCCGCCACGACGCCGGCTCCGAAGGCGCCGTTCGAGCCGCCGCCGGACAGGGCGACCAGATCCAGATGGCCGTCGGGACCAATCGGAATGCCTGCGCGAAGTCGGGCCTCGAACACGGCCACCTGGGCAGGATCATCAAGGTAGAAGCGATAGGGCTCGTGATCCGGCGTCACGAGTCCCATCGGGATCGCCCCCAGACGCGCCTCGGGACCGAAACTGGACCGCTCGCCGCTGACGCAGGCGCCGGTGGCCAGCACGAGACACGCGACAAGGGCCAGACGAACCATGGGGTCTCCTTTCGCGGATCAAGCGGCGGCCGCCTGTTCGCGCTAGGCCATCAGCTTACGGAACCGCTCGAAAAGATACAGGCTGTCCGTCGGCCCGGGGCTGGCCTCGGGGTGATGCTGGACGCTGAACACCGGCTTGTCCTTCAGGGCGATGCCGCAATTGGTGCCGTCGAACAGGCTGACGTGGGTCTCGGTTACCGCGTCCGGCAGGCTGTCGCGATCGACGGTAAATCCATGATTCATCGAGACAATCTCGACCTTGCCCGTGGTCAGGTCCTTGACCGGGTGGTTCGCGCCGTGGTGGCCCTGATCCATCTTGATGGTCCTGGCGCCCATGG
>CAYNDG010000151.1:0-4694 GCA_964395805.1 uncultured Brevundimonas sp. | reverse complement strand
AAGGACGGGAGGCTCCACCCCCAGACGAGGGCGCCGGCGCGCAGGGCGAAACCGAGCGGCATGGCCAGCAGGGCCGCGGGCACATTGCCGAGACCCATCAGCTTGAACCCCACATAGGCCGCTGCCGCCAGAATGGCCGCCGTCACCGTGATTTCCCGCCGCAGAAGGATGGAGGGCTGACCCGCCAGCAGGTCGCGGACCACACCGCCGAAACAGGCGGTCAGCGTGCCCATGACGATGCAGATCAGGGGGCTGGCACCCAGCGCCTCGGCCTTGGCGGCGCCCATCACGCCATAGGCGGCGAGGCCGATCGCATCCAGCCACAACAGGGCCCGGAAACGCCATTCGGGCCGACCCACGATCCAGACCACCAGCGCGGCCGCAAGGCACACCGCGATATATTTCCAGTCGACCACCCAGAACACCGGCACATCCAGCAGGACATCGCGCAGGGTGCCGCCCCCCACCCCCGTGATGGCGGCAAAGAAGCCCAGGGTGACCAGATCATGCTTTTCCCGCGCGGCAGCGAGCGCCCCCGTGGCCGCGAACACCGCCACGCCGGCGTAATCGAGCAGATAGAGATTGGGCAGGATCGGCTGGCTGAGCGTCTGGAGGATCGGGGCTTCAATCATCGGGCGTCCTCCAGCGAAATCTCACCGCGCTTGACGGCACCATACCAGCTCCACAGCAGATGCGCCGCCACCGAACGGTGCGGGCGCCAGACCTCGGCCCGTGCATAGGCCTGTTTCTGCGTGGGCCGTATCTCGATTCCATCGGCCCAGCGCATGGCCTCCTGCAAGGCGACATCGCCGCCGGGAAAGACATCGGTGCGCCCCTCGCAGAACATCAGGAAGGTCTCGGCGGTCCACAGGCCGACGCCCTTGATGGCGGTCAGGGCGGCGATGGCCTCGGCATCGTCCAGACGCTCCAGATGGTCGAAGTCGACCCGGCCCTCGGTGTGGGCGCGGGCGATCTCCTGGCCGTAACGGGCCTTCTGTCCGGACAGGCCAAGGCTCCGCAGCTCATCGATCGAGCAGGACAGGACCGCTGCCGGGCTGATCTCGACCAGACCCTCACTCACCCGGCGCCAGATGGAGGCGGCCGCCGCCACCGACACCTGTTGCTCGACGATCATCCGGAACAGGCCCTCGAAGCCGCCCGTGCGGAGCCGCCATTCGAACGGCGGGACCACCGCCACCACGCGCGCCAGCATGGGATCGGCGGCGGCGAGCGCCTGTCGCGCTGTGAGAATGTGTTCGGCCGTCGGTGCGGTCGGCATGGCGTGGCCTTGGTGACAGGGTCGGTACCGCCCTCTAGGGTCGGCCCATGCCCAGTCTGGCCGAAAGTCGCCCTGTGATCACCCCGGAATCCTGCCTCGACAGCCGGAATCCGCCAGCGGGCCGGGCATGACAGTCACGCGCTTTGCCCCCTCGCCCACCGGACGGCTGCACATCGGCCATGCCTTTTCGGCGCTGACGGCCTGGACGGCGGCGCGCGAGGCCGGAGGCCGGTTCCTGCTGCGCATCGAGGATACGGACTTCACCCGCTGCCGGCCCGAATACGCCGAGGCGGTGTTCGAGGATCTGGAGTGGCTGGGTCTGGACTGGGAGACGCCGGTGCGCCGCCAGTCAGAGCACCGCGCGGAGTATGACCGGGCGCTGGAGCAGTTGCGCGGGCGGGGGCTGCTGTATCGCTGTTTCCGGACGCGGAAGGAGCGGCTGGCGCTGGCGGGCGTCGCGCCCCATGCCGATGACCCGGCGGACCCGGCGGCCTTCACCGGCGGGCCTCACGATCCGGACGAGGAAGCGCGGCGGCTGGAGGCCGGAGAGGCTTTTGCCTGGCGGTTGTCGCTGGACCGGGCCCGGGCAGAACTGGGCGACCTGTCGCGCCTGACCTGGATCGAGGCGGGGGTGGAGGCCGGCGTCCATCACGCCCGGCCCGGAGCGCTGGGCGATATGGTGATCGGCCGCAAGGACATCGGGGCGGGCTATGTCATCGCCTCGGTTATCGATGACGCGGCTGAGGGCATCACCCATGTGATCCGGGGCGAGGACCTGATCCCCATGACCTCGATCCAGCGTGTCCTTCAGGCCCTTTTGCGCCTGCCGACGCCGATATACCGTCATCATCCGTTGCTACTGGACGAGCATGGCAAACGGTTCGCCAAGCGGGACGGGGCCGTGACCCTGGCCCGGATCCGGGGGGAGGGAACCTCGCCCGCCGACCTCAGGGCCCGACTGGGCTTCCTCGATCAAGCAGGGAGTGACGCATGATTCTGGACCGACGCTCGCTGATGGCCGCCATGGGGGCCGCGCCGGCTGTCAGTCTGCCGGCGTTGGCGCGTACCCGCACGGACGATGCGGGTGTCGAGGCCGCGCTGGACAGTGTGTTTGAACGCTTTGCCCCGGTCGGGCTGGGCGCGGCGCTGGTGTCGCGCGAGGGGGTTCATGCCTCGGGCGTGCGGGGCCTGCGTCGCAGGGACGGCACCGAGCCGGTGCGGACTACTGACGCCTGGCATCTGGGATCGAACACCAAGGCCATGACGGCGGTGCTGTTCGCCCGTCTGGTCGAGCAGGGGCTGGCCGACTGGGAGCTGAAGCTGGTCGATGCCCTGCCCGGAGAGCACGATCCGGCCTGGGCCGATGTGCGGGTTGTCGATCTGATGCAGCACCGCGCGGGGCTGAGGGACGACGATGTGCTCGGGCAGGCCTGGCTCATGACGGCGCGCGGCGATCCGGCGACCCTGCCCGAACAGAGGCTGGCGGTGGCGAAGAAGGCGCTGGCGTCTGCGCCCGGCGGCACGCCCGGCCGGTTTCTGTACGGCAATGCCAACTATATGGTCGCCGCCGCCGCCATGGAGGCGATCACCGGTCAGGACTGGCAGTCTCTGATGGTGGAGCAGGTGTTCGGCCCGCTGGGCATCACCTCGGCCGGGTTCGGGGCACCGCGTGAGCCCGCGCCCTGGGGTCACCGGGAGATGGGAGGCACGACCGTGTCCCTGCCGCCGTCGCATCCTGGCTCGGACAATCCGGCGGCGCTGGGTCCCGCCGGGACGGTGCATATGACGCTGGCGGACTATGGGCGTTTCCTCGCCGTGTTTCTCAACGACGGGCAGCCACTGCTGCAGGCGGCGTCGGTCGCGCGTTTGAGCCAGCCGGCCGAGGGGGCACCGCCGGCCTATGGCTGTGGCTGGATCGTGCTGAACCAGCCATGGGCCGGTCCGGACGGCGCGACGCCGGGCCAGGTGCTGGCCCACGATGGGTCCAACACCCTGTGGTACGCCAGCGCGATGGTGGCTCCCGCTCGCGGCCTGGCCCTGATCGCCGTCAGCAATGACGGGACCACAGGGGCACAGGCCTGTCCGGCGCTGATCCGGGCCCTGATCGCGGGTCTGCCGGCCGCGGGCGCCGCCGGGGCATCGGTCTGAACCGATGAAGCGTGATCTGGCCGACTTCTGGAACCTGTTGTGGGAGGCGGCGCTGGGTCTGTGCGCGGCCTTTGCCATGCTGAACCTGTTTGCCCCGCCGCAGGACCTGCCGTGGAAGCCGCTGGATCTGGACCGGCCGATCGGTCAGGCGACAGCCGCCAAGGTCGCCGATTTCGAGATCTCGCGTCTCGCCTCCCCCGAGGAGGTACTGGCCGTGACCGACGCCTGCATGGAAGTGCTGCGTGACGCAGGCGTCGAGGTCGAGCGCGCGCCGGACCGGGACGATGGCGGGTTCTGCGTGGTGCGGGGCGCGGTCCGGATCACAGGGGGTGACGTCACCCCGCTCCGTCCCGGCGGGCTTGTCATGCAGTGCCCGCTGGCGGTGCGCTATGTCATCTGGGACCGGCAGGTGCTGCGCCCGGCGGCCCGCGAGACTTTTGGCAGCGAGGTCGCCAGCGTCGAGAACTATGGCTCCTATTCCTGTCGGCGCATCTACGGCAAGGACGATCCCGGGGCCCGGCCCAGCGAACATGCCCGCGCCAATGCGCTGGACGTGTCGGCCATCCGGCTGGAGGACGGACGGGTGGTCAGCGTCGCCTCGGACTGGAACGGGCGGGGGCGTTCGGGCGCCGAGGGCCGGGGCTTCCTGAAGCGACTGCGCGACGGCGCATGCCGGGTTTTCTCGACCGTTCTGACCCCGGACTACAACGAGGCACACGCCGATCACCTGCATCTGGACGGGGCGCCAAGAGGCCTTTGCGCCTGACCCCGCTCCCCTCCGGGGCGAATCGATTCCGGTTGACCAAAAGCCCCCGACGCGAGACAACCTGTCCGCAACCCGGATTTGCGCGGTGTCCAAAGCCGCGGGTCGCTCCTTCGCCTGAACGAGCTTTATCCAGACGGGTTGACGGGCCCCCATCAGGGGGTTCGCCTGGAAAGCGCGTTTACGGAGACGCATTATGGCGACCGGTACGGTCAAATGGTTCAACCCCACCAAGGGGTACGGTTTCATCCAGCCGGATGGCGGTGGGTCGGACGTGTTCGTCCACATCACGGCCGTCCAGCAAGCCGGCCTGGCCGGTCTGGATGACAACGCCAAGGTCGAATACGAGCTGGAAACCCAGCGCGGCAAGACCTCGGCCGTGGGCCTCAAGCTCCTCTAGGAGCGACTGAGGTTTCAGACCTTTGCGGGCGCGAACTCTTCGGGGTCCGCGCCCGTTTCAATTGTGCGGTCCATTGCGCCGTCCATCGGCGGCCTCAACCGGCA
>CAYNDG010000150.1:0-4714 GCA_964395805.1 uncultured Brevundimonas sp. | reverse complement strand
CCGGCCCAGCGACGGCCCCTTCTGGAACAGCAGCCCGCCGGCATGGATCACCCGCCCGACCAGCAGGGTCGCCCCCAGAATATGCATCAACAGCGGCGTCGCCCCGGTCAGCGCCAGCAGCAGCAAGGCGATCAGCCCGGCCGGCACATACTCTGCGGCGTTGCCAAAGGCTCGCCCGGCCGCCGTCAGCGACACATGCCCCCCGTCGCCGAAGGCCACCTTCAGCCGTCGCCTCTGCCCCACCACACCAAACGACAGCACCACCAGCCACAGCACCAGCAGGCCCACCCACAGCGACAGGGCGTCCAGCGCCCCGGGCATGGCCTCAGGTCCGATGAAGTCCGACAGGGTCATCAGCGTGTCTCCCGCGCAATCGGATACAGGTTGAAGCGGTCGTCATAAAAGGGCGTCCGCTCATAGAACCAGGCCAGCCGGGCATCGCCGTTCGCGGCAAACTCCGGCTCGGCGGCCAGCTTTGCCTCGAACTCGGCCTTCAGCGCCGGGTCGGCGGCCATCATCGCCTCGGCCAGCGGGGCGATGGCATAGCCCTCGATGTATTCGACGCGGTTCAGCACCTCGAGGAACATGCCCCAGGCAAAGAAGCTCTCGGTCGACTGCGGCTCCAGCAGCAGTACCACGACATCGCCCAGCGGCTGGTCGGTCGACACCCGCACCGATCCGGCGGGGAAGGTCCAGTCGCGGGCCTCGGGCGAAACACCGCCCACGCGCACCGGCACATGGCCCTCATTGGTGCGCGGCGACAGGCGGATGTCCTCCAGCCTCAGCATCTCGACAGACACGGTGCGCGCCTCGGTCAGGGTCTCCATCTCGATGCCGTGCATCCGCAGCCGCTCGATGATGTCGGCCCGGTGCGCCGGCACCCAATAGGCCTCGGGCCGCGCCAGCTCCACCGTCGGCACCGAGCCGTAGAAGGGCATCTGCCACAGCTCCGGATCGGCGACGCCCAGCCAGCGCACTTCCTCGCGGCCCGAGGCGGGGCTCACATAGGTCTCGTAGCGGATGCCCTTGAACGCCCGGGTCGATATCGGCTCCGGCGAGCGCACGAAATTGGTCGGGATGGTGGCAGGGCGCAGGGCCCGGTCGGCCTCGATCGCCGCCCGCAGATCGCTGCCCTCGTCCGCCAGCACCGTCATCGCCGTCTCGAGGAAGACATAGGTGCCCAGCACCCGCTGCTCATAGGGCTTCAGGCTGTGGTTCTCGATCAGGATGGTCGGCACATGGGCGGCCGAGCCCCAGCCATTTGAGAAGCGCTCGCCCAGCCCCCCGTCCGACAGTCCTGCTCGGGGGTTCTGGTCATCGATGCCGAATACCAGTTCGCCGGGGATGTGGCCCCGCCGCTCGAGCGCCGCATTGATCGCCGGCTTGAAGGCCCGGTCCAGCCACAGCGCCGTCTCCGGGCTGCGGCTCCAGATGCCGTTCTCGCCGTTGTAGCCATAGGTCACGTCATATTGATAATCGAGGCCGTCGGTGACGTGGATGTCGACATACAGGTCCGGCTGGTACTTCAGGATCAGCCCGCGCACCGCCTGCATCTCGGGCTGGTCCAGCTTCATATAATCCCGGTTCAGATTCTGGTTGGTCGCGGTATTGCGCCAGCCCTGAATGCGCGGCCCGCGCTGGTTCGGCCGCGAATACGCACTGGCCCGCTCATGCCCGTCGACCGACAGGATCGGGATCAGGATCAGATTGGCCCCGTCCAGTAGGTCGTCGCGCCCGTAGAAGGCGATGTCGCGCAGCAGCATCATGCCCGCATCCTTGCCGTCGATCTCGCCCGGGTGGATGCCCGCCTGCGCCAGGATCACCGGCTTGGACGGATCGAACGTTGCCCCGTCCTTGGACGCGATCACCGCATAGATCGGCCGTCCCTCGGGCGATGTGCCGAACTGCTCGATGCGGATCCAGTCCGACGCCGCATCCAGCCGGTCGAACCAGGCGCGCGTGTCGGCATAGTTGGGGCTGAAATCCAGCTCCGGATCGCGCTCGAAGTCGGTCGCCCACGGATCGGACGGCGCACGCAGTAACGACCGGCTCGCCCCGTCCCACGCCGGGGCCGGCGGCAGGAACCCCTGCGGATCATACAGGGCCTGGTTCGGCAGGGACGGCGTACTCTGGGACATGGCGGGGCTCGCGCAGGCAAGGGCGGCGAGGGCCGCGGAAATAAGGATCGGGCGCATGCCCCTTAGTCGGACGATCCCGTCCGTCTGGCAAGCCTCAGCCGCCGCCGAACGCCGGGGACCAGGTGCCGGAGGCGAGCAGGCTGGAGCCGGCCCGCATCATGTTCCACAGCGTGTAGAGCAGCACGACGACCATGGAAGCGATGACGACCGGACGCCACGGGGCGAACGCCGCCGTCGCTGTGGTCAGGGCAAAGACGCAGCTCCCGACGATCACCCGCGGGCTCCAGACGGCGGCCCAGGCCGGGTCGGTGAACGCCAGCAGGCCCAGCAGCAGCCACACCATGGCATTGGCCGCCAGCACACAGCCGAATACCACGCGCCGCTGGGCCCAGAAGTGATCGTCCAGATCGATGCGCGTCTCCACGCCCTCGGCCGTCACGCGCGGGAAAGTCACGCTGGCCGCCACATAGAAGGTCGCGGCGATCACCAGTCCGACGAACAGCAGCGCCGGATTGAAGGGGGCTCCACGAAAGAACACCCAGGCCTGGTTCCAGAAGGTCGCGAGATCCAGCGCCACGAACAGGGCCAGCAGAGGCGTCAACCACCCGAACCGCACCCGATGCCGCTCATGCAGCACCCGCGAAAACCCGCCGACCAGCTCCGCCACCGACAGCCCCAGCAACAGGCCGTAGAAGCTGAAAAAGAACTCGAACGCGCTCATGCGGCCCCCCGGCGCCAGTGAGGTCTCACCCTAGACGGCGTACAGGGGCTCGTCACTACAGCCGCCTGCCGGCCACCGGGATCACTTGGCCGAACGACGATCTGCGGCTATGACGGGTGCGAGGGACCCGGCCATGCAGTCAGACATTCAGGCCGGGCCCAGCCCGGTGACCGAGCGCATCACGGCCATCGACGCCCTGCGCGGCTTTGCCCTGCTGGGCGTGTTTCTGGCCAATCTGTTCAGCAGTTTTTCGGGCTGGTTCCTGATGGACACGCCCCAGCGCGTGGCGCTGGCGGGCGAGGTGCAGGACATTGTCTCCGCCGTGGCCTTCGTCGGCCTGGTGGACGGGAAGTTCTACAGCCTGTTCTCGCTGCTGTTCGGGGCCAGCTTCGCCATCATGCTCGACCGCTTGGCGCGCAAGGGCGCCCGGGGCGTGGCTATCTTCCGTCGACGGATGACGGTGCTGCTCGGGTTCGGGCTGGTCCATCTGGTGTTCGTCTGGTTCGGGGACATCCTGACGCTCTATGCCCTGCTGGGCTTCCTGCTGGTGTTCCTGCGCGGCTGGAGCGACCGTCGCCTGCTGGTGGTGGCCATTGCCCTGATCCTGCTCGTGGTGCCGCTCAAGGCCGCGCTGCGGGCCGGCGGTATTCCGCTGGACCTCGGCGTCTATTCGCTGGTGACGGCCTTCGCGAACGCGACCGACACCCGCAGCATGGTCGACCCGGCCTCCTGGCCCGAGTTCATCGGCATCAGTCGCGACCCGAGCTGGCTCACCTTCTACCTGTACCAGTTCCAGGGGGCGATCTGGCGCTTCGGATCGCTGCTGGAAAGCGGGCGTCCGTTCAAGGTGCTGGCCCTGATGATGCTGGGCCTGATCGCCGGCCGCAGGCTGGTAGCCGGCACGCTGCTGAACGACCGCAAACTGCTCAAGCGCGTGCTGATCTTCGGCCTCGTCTTCGGCATCCCGGGCAATGCCCTCTACGTCTTCGCCATGGCGACGATGGACGGCAGCAGCCTGAACGGCTTGCTCCACGACACCGGTTATGCGCTGGGCGTCATCCCGCTGGCGCTGGCCTATGGCGCGGCCTTCCTGCTGGCGTGGCCGAGGGCGAAGGTGGCGCTGGGTGTGTTCACGCCCGCAGGCCGGATGGCCCTGACCAACTATGTGATGCAGTCCGTGCTCGGCACGGCGATCTTCTTCGGCGTCGGCCTCGGCTGGATCGGCCATCTTTCCCCGGTCCAATTCGTCGCCCTGGGGCTGGCGCTGTTCGCAGGCCAGATCCTGATCTCGGCCCTGTGGCTGCGCCTCTTTGCGCAGGGCCCGCTGGAAGCCCTGTGGCGACGGCTGACCTACGGGCGCTGACCCCTATTTCCAGATCGGCGTTCCGTCACCGGGTAAACCCAGCCGGTCCCACATCTCGCTGACCCGCTCCACGACGGCCTCGTCCATACGGATTTCCTCGCCCCATTCGCGTTTGGTCTCGGGCTCCCATTTGTCGGTGGCGTCGAGGCCGATTTTGGAGCCGAGGCCGCTCTCGGGGCTGGCGAAGTCCAGGTAGTCGATCGGCGTGTTGTCGATGACGGTGATGTCGCGGGCCGGGTCCATCTTGGTCGAGATGGCCCACATGACGTCCTTCCAGTCGCGGGCGTTGATGTCGTGGTCCACCACGATGATCCACTTGGTGTACATGAACTGCCTGAGATAGCTCCAGCAGCCCATCATCACCCGCTTGGCGTGGCCCGGATAGGCCTTCTTCATCGACACCACGGCGATGCGATAACTGCACCCCTCGGGCGGTAGCCAGAAGTCGACGATCTCGGGGGACTGCTGGCGCAGCAGGGGGGTGAACACCTC
>CAYNDG010000149.1:0-4720 GCA_964395805.1 uncultured Brevundimonas sp. | reverse complement strand
TGGCCGAAAGGGCGTCGGGCTGACGGAACGGGCCCTGTCCGGTCGCGTTCTCTCCCTGACAGGAGATCACGATGACACCCCCCGAAAACACCCCGGAAGAACAGGATCAATCCGAGACCTTCGACGAAACTCACATCGACGATGAGGGCGACGGCGACATCCTGCCCGACGAGGCCGATGATGTGCTGGACGTCACCCAGCGAGAGGGCGACGCCGGTGAGGATGACGAGGAAGAGGACGACCTCGTCGATCTTACAACGCTTGATGGCGAAGACTCCGATGAGCCGGTCGAGGCCGGATCGGACGAGGTTGAACTGGTCTATGACGGGCTGATGCGGAACCGGCGTGGCGCACAGGCCAGCGCCGCCCATTGGGAAGCCCGCCGCCTCGACGACGACGACATCGAAGCCCTCGGTTACGGCCCCGACGACGCCACTTCTCTATCAGACAGGACGCCTTCATGAGCACGAACAACCGCCCCGCCAAGGATGACCACGACACCGATGCCCCCTTCGCCCGCAAGGCCGAGCGCGAGACCGGCAAGCCTGACCAGCTGAAAGACCGGCTCTCGAAATCCGAAAGCCGTCAGGACGCTCTCCAGGACGAGGCCGTTGAGGAAAGTTTCCCCGCCAGCGACCCTCCGTCTCCCAAGCGGATCACCTGATCCCTGTTCACCTGAGCGCCCATCGGCTACCACCCTTCTGGTATCACACCGGAAGGGACAGCCGTTCATGAGCCGATTTGCGGGCACACAGCGCTACATCGCCACCGAAGACCTGAAGGTGGCCGTCAATGCCGCCGTGGCGCTGGAACGCCCCCTGCTGGTCAAGGGCGAACCCGGCACCGGCAAGACGGTTCTTGCCTATGAACTGGCCGAGGCCCTGGATGCGCCCCTGATTACCTGGCACATCAAGTCCACCACCAAGGCCCATAATGGCCTGTATGAATACGACGCCGTCAGCCGCCTGCGTGACAGCCAACTGGGCGACGCGCGGGTGCATGACGTCCGGAACTATCTCAAGCCCGGCAAGCTCTGGGAGGCCTTTACCGCTCCCAAGCGCCCTGTCCTGCTGATCGACGAGATCGACAAGGCCGATATCGAATTCCCCAACGATCTGCTGCAGGAGCTTGATCGCATGGAGTTCTTCGTTCAGGAGACCGGCGAGACGATCCGGGCGGAAGCGCGGCCGGTCGTCATCATCACATCGAACAATGAAAAGGAGTTGCCCGACGCCTTCCTGCGGCGGTGCTTCTTCCACTATATCCGCTTTCCCGACGTCGAGACGCTGAAGTCCATCGTCGATGTGCACTTCCCGGATATCAAGCCGCGTCTCGTGTCCGAGGCGCTCCGCACCTTCTATGAAATCCGCGACACGCCGGGCCTGAAGAAGAAGCCCTCGACCTCCGAACTGCTGGACTGGCTCAAGCTGTTGTTGGTGGATGACATCGATCCGGCCACCCTGCGTGAAACCAGTGGGTCAAAGCTCATCCCGCCCCTGCACGGCGCCCTGCTCAAGAACGAACAGGACGTCCACCTGTTCGAGCGCCTCGCCTTCCTGAACCGCCGCGAAGGCGCGCGCCCCGGCGGCTGAAACGGCCTTACCGCGATTTCACTGGATTTCTGGGTCCCGAGCCGCAGGATGGGACAGAAGAGGACTTGTCGATGATGCGTACGCCCTCCCTGTTGTTCAGCGGTATGCTGGTCGCCTGCACCGCCCTTGCCGCCTGTGGCGACGACTCGATCCGTATCACGACCACCCGTGAGGGCAGCGAGAACAAGGGTGTCCTCAAGGTCGTCCAAACCCTTCAGTGCCCCCAGACCCAGGGCAGTCTGACGCGCAAGGGCACGGCCCAGAACGGCGGCACGGTCTGTGTCTACGCCGGGCCGCGCGGATCCGAGGTCACCCTGCATCTCCAGCCGCTGGACGGCGCCTCCGTGGACGATGTCCTCAAGGCCTTCGAGGATCGCCTGTCCCTGGACATGCCGCAGACGATCGCTGCCATTGGCGCCTCGGACAACCCCGTGGGCGAAACCCGGCAATCGGGAGGCGACAGCGCCACAGTCGACGCGCCGGGTGTCCGGATCCAGGCGGAGGGCGAGACCGCCCGGGTGAAGGTTCCCGGTCTGTCGATCGATGCCGACGGGGAACGCGCCAGCATCCGCATCGGCGGCGTCACGATCAATGCCGATGAATCCACTTCCAACGTCAATGTGACCGGCGCCACGGGCGAGGGAAGTGTCGACATCCAGACTGCCGCTGACGGCGCCCAGATCCGTACCCGGGCTGCCGGCGACGCGACCCGGGCCACCTGGCTGGTCACCGACGGCCAGACCGCAGGACTGGGCTGGCGCCTTGTCGGGTACGAGGCCAGGGGTCCTGCCGGGGGGCCACTGGTCATCGCGGTGGTTCGCGCCAAGGAGACCGGACATGACCCCCTTCTGGAGGACGCGAGGGCCCTGCTGACCCTCAATGTCGGCGAATAGCTCGGACCTCACCCCTTGATCCCTGGCTCAGGATCGGTCACCAGACCGCCCTGATCAAAGGAACAGATTTGGCTGACCGAACGACACCGTCCCGCGCCCCCCGGGCCTGGCAGCGCATGCTGTCCGGCCGGCGGCTCGACCTGCTTGATCCCTCGCCGTTCGACATCGAGATCGAGGACATTGCGCACGGCCTGGCCCGCGTAGCCCGCTGGAACGGCCAGACGGTCGGCGATCACGCCTTTTCCGTGGCCCAGCACAGTGTCATCGTTCAGGAGATCGTCGCCCATATCGAACCCGCGCTTGAGCCTCAGTGGCTGCTGGCGGCGCTTCTCCACGACGCTTCAGAATATGTGATCGGCGACATGATCTCGCCGTTCAAATCGGCGCTGGGCATGAACTACAAGGATTTCGAGGGCCGACTCGAAACGGCCATTCATCTGCGCTTCGGCCTGCCCGCCAAAACCCCCCGAGCCATCAAGACCCTGATAAAGACGGCCGACAAGGCCTGCGCCTGGTTCGAGGCCACCCAGCTGGCCGGCTTCAGTCGGTCGGAGGCGCTCAGCCTGTTCGGTCGCCCCCCCGCAGGCTACGACCTGGAGATACGGCCTGAGCCCGCCGCCATCGCCCAGGCACGCTACATGGATCGCTACCACGCCCTGATCGCGGCCCGGGATGCCGCCGCATCGCCCCGGCCCACGGCCTGGACTCCGAAAGTCCCGCGCCGGGCCGCCGGACGTCGAAGCTGACCATGGCCGACCCTGCTCCCGCGACCGGTATCCGTATTGGCCTCTCGGCCGTCGTGATCGGTTTTCGCCGGGGTGAAGCGGTCGTTCTGACCACACGGGCCGAGGACGGCAGCGCCGCCCTGCCCTTCGGCCCCTTCGACCCTGCGCGGGATCGCACTTTCGAACTGGCGCTGCGGGCCTTTGTCACTGCCCAGACCGGCTTTCGCCCCGGCTATGTTGAACAGCTCTACACCTTTGGTGACCTCGGCCGCGCCTCGCCCCGCGCCACGCCGGGGCCCGAGCGCCTGCGCGAGGTCTCGGTCGGCTATCTGGCCCTGACCGCCGACGCCGCTGATACGGCGGCCATAGTTCGGCCGGGCGGCGAGGCCCGCTGGCAACCCGTGCTCGACTTCTTTCCCTGGGAGGACCATCGTCAGGGACGCCCCCCCGCCCTCGCTCCGCTGGACAGCGCCCTCGAGACCTGGGCCGGTTCGGATACCCGCCGCCGGGCGCGGCTTGATGCCTTGTTCGCCCCCCGGCCGGACCAGCGATGGAGCGACAGCCGCGTGCTGGAACGCTACGAGCTCCTCTATGAAGCCGGCCTCGTGCACGAGGCGGCCCGCGACGCGGAGCGGCTCCGTCAGGAACCTCCCTCAGGTGCCCCCATGGCATCGGACCACCGGCGAATCCTTGCAACCGGCCTCGGCCGACTGCGCAGCAAGCTGCGCTACCGCCCGGTACTGTTTGACCTGATGCCCGGCACCTTCACCCTTTCCGACCTGCAGCGCACCGCCGAGGCCATTACCGGCGTGACCCTGCACAAGCAGAACTTCAGGCGCGGGGTAGAGCGCACGGGCCTCGTCACGGCGACAGGCCGCTACAGCACCGGCACCGGGGGGCGGCCGGCGGAACTCTTCAGTCGGAGCGCCGCCGATCCGCTGGACGGCCAGACCCTCGGGCTGCCGCTTCCCGCCCTGCGCTGAAATCGCGGCCGCAGCCTCTTGCGGCGCAGCTCCTGTCCGACTAGAGAAGCCGTCCGTTCGACCAGAACACGACGGCCCCGCGGAGAGGTGGCAGAGTGGTTGAATGTACCGCACTCGAAATGCGGCGTGCCTTTACGGGTACCGGGGGTTCGAATCCCCCCCTCTCCGCCACTTGTCCCAGTAATCAGCAAGATCAGTACCTAAGCCGAAAGGCTTTTTACTTTTGAATGCTGGCGCAACATCTGGTACATTCTATGTATGAACTCTGACTGGATACATTCATATATCCAACTACGAGATGGCGTATACTACGTACGCATTTCCGTGCCGCCCGCTCTTAGAATATACGTCGGAAAGAGTGAGCTCAAACGATCACTGAATACACGATCTACATCTGAAGCCGCCCGACTGGCCCCGGCGACCAAGGTCCCCGTCATCATCGCACCCCCGCCGAGAGCTGAATTTGACGCCGGGCGCTGCAATGAGCGGCAGATGGAGTTCAAACCCAGCTTTTCCCGGGCAGAGTG
>CAYNDG010000148.1:0-4722 GCA_964395805.1 uncultured Brevundimonas sp. | reverse complement strand
CTCCAATATGAGGGAGGCTGTCATCGTGTTTGATTCGCTTGAGCGTCACCGTCCCATGGCCCTTGCGGGCCTTCGGATCATCACCGGTCTCATGTTCATGCAACATGGTACCCAGAAGATATTCTCATTCCCGGCAGAGGCCCGTGGACCATTCGAGCTGATGAGCCAGATGGGCATCGGCGGCGTGCTGGAGCTGGTCGGAGGCGCCCTGATCGTGATCGGCCTGTTTACGCGCCCCGTCGCCTTCCTCATGTCCGGCATGATGGCGGTGGCCTATTTCCAGTTTCATGCCATTCCGGGTGGCCTGTTCCCGATGGTGAACGGCGGGGAGCTGGCGGCCCTGTACTGCTGGGTCTTCCTGTATCTGGTGTTCGCCGGACCGGGCGCGTTCAGCGTCGACGGGATTCTGTCCAAAAAGGCCTGATCACCCCCTGCCCCGGGATCGACCCGGGGCAGGGTTCGCTCTCATCCGAACAGCTTCTTCGCGGTTTCGGCCGCCAGACGGCCCTGGAAGCGGGCGCCCTCCAGCTCATTGTCGCTGGGCATACGCGAGCCGTCGCCGCCGGTGATCGTGCTGGCACCGTAGGGGGTCCCGCCGGTGATCTCGTCGATGCGCATCTGGCCCTGCCAGGTGTAGGGCAGGCCCACCACCAGCATGCCGTGATGCATGATCGTCTGGATCAGGCCGATCAGGGTCATTTCATTGCCGCCGTGCTGGGTGGCGGTCGAAGTGAAGGCGCCGCCGACCTTGCCGGCCAGGGCACCCCTGGCCCATAGACCGCCGGTCTGGTCGAGGAAATTCCGCATCTGGGACGCGGCCGTGCCATAGCGGGTGCCCGCGCCGATCAGGATGGCGTCATAGTCGGCCAGGTCCTCGACCGTGGCGATGGGCGCGGCCTGGTCCAGCTTGTAACCGCTCTTCTTCGCCAGTTCCTCTGGCACCAGCTCGGGGACGCGCTTGATGTCGACGACCGCGCCGTCAACCTCGCGTGCGCCTTCCGCGATGGCCTCGGCCATCCGCTCCACGTGGCCGTAGGTCGAGTGATAGAGGACGAGAACCCTGGGCATATATGCCTCCTTGCAATATGTAACTGAGACAGTGTCGAAATAAGATGCGCATCCGCGCGTTCAAGGGCCGCTCAGCAGAATTTCAGAAGGGGCAGACCCGCCTGTAAAAGGCGTCATTGCCGGGAACAGTTGCACCGTGGGTGCGCAAGAACAGGTGCTCAACGACCGAGGCCTGCTGTTCGATGTTGAGGGTCGCCCAGTCGACTTCTGGTCCGCAATCGTAGGCATAGGCGGCCGGTCCGTCCCCGGCCCTGAGCTTGGCCATGAGGAGGTTCACGCCCTGCTGGGCTTGCCAGACGTGGACCAGTTCGTGGACGAGTGTGGCCCGCAGCCGTATCGGACACTCTGAGAGATCTTCAGACCAAACGGCCGCTGGCCAGCAGATCCACTCCCGGCCCGCCAGCGCGCCCGGGACGAACGCTCGCCTGAGCAACGGCGGCAGACGCAGCAGGCGCACTGTGTCGATCCGCAGCGCCTGATCGAAGACAGAGCGGGCCAGATCGACCTCGCCGGGGGCAAGCGGCCGGATCATCTGACCATGAGAGGCGAGACATGGGGATAGTGGGCCAACCGCTCGGAACTCAGCACCTCGGTCGTCGGGCCGGTCCATTCCCAGTGCCACGGTTCATAGACATAGGGCACGAAGCCGAAGCGGTGCGCATTGTCGACCAGCCAGCGATAGGCCGGACCCCGGGTCTGGTGACGGCGGTTGGCCCATCGGGTCGAGTCGACGCCGTGCCCCGCCAGATGACCGACATAGATGTCGATGGCCATGCCCGTCCGATGGGGCGAGCAGACGGCCCGGCGCAGCCCGTCGCAGTTCCCTTCCCGTGCACAGCGGGCCGCGTCGGCCTCCGGATCGCGATAGCTGGAGAAAATCTGGAGCAGTTCCGGATTTTCGGCGATCTCGGGCACCTCGGCGCGGGCGGCCCGGACCATCAGCCGATAGGCATTCAGCGCGTCGTACTGCAGCAGGCGCACCATCCGGTCGGCGTGTTCCTCGGACGGATCGAGATAGCCCAGCTCGCTCTGGGGCGGCGGGTCAGGGCAGATGTTGGCTACCCGCGCCATGACAAAGGGGCGTCGTTCCTGCCACAGGCCCCTGAACACCTGGAAGGTGCCGGGCGTGAACAGTCCGTTGGCGACGAGGCCATGGCGCTTCTGGAACCCGGCGAGGGCCTCGGCAAAGCCGGGGGTATCCGGGCCGCAGCGCGTGCCCAGCTCGCGCGAGATCAGCGGCAGATAGGTCAGCCAGCCCCGCTCGGTCTGATCGAAGGGCCGCCAGACCATCCAGTCGATGGAATAGCCATTGGCCAGGGCGATGCCGGCAAAGCCGGGGGGGCCGCTACAGTCGTCCCGTGCAAGGGCCGGGCGCGCCGCGCCCAGCCCGATCAGGACAACCGCCACAAGGGTCACGATCCGCATCATGACGAGAGGAAGCCTGACGCCGGGCCGGAGAGCAAGGGGGCACTCGCCGGATACGGATTCGCGGTATGACGGGAGGCGCGGTCGAGTCGCGCGCTGAGCCAGCGGATCTTCATGACGTCTGCCCCCTCGCCCGCCAAGCGCCTGCCCAACCGGACCCTGGCCGCCTTCTCCGCTGCCTGCCTGCCCTATGCGGCGCTGGGCCTGCCCGTCTATGTGACCTTGCCCGAGTTTTACGCCAGCCACGTGGGGGTCGATCTGGCGCTGGTCGGGGTGATCTTTCTGGTCATCCGGCTGGCGGACATTTTCGTCGATCCCGCGCTGGGCATGGTGATCGACCGGACCCACAGCCGGTTTGGCCGCTATCGTCTGTGGATGGGGATGGCCGCGCCGGTGCTGATGCTGGCGGTCGGCATGCTGTTCATGGTCAGGCCGGGTGCGGGCGGGGCCTATCTGGCGATCTGGCTGATCGTCCTGTCGCTGGGGTTCTCGGTCAGTCTGTTGTCGCAGGTCAGCTGGGCCTCGACCCTGACCGGTGACTATGACCAGCGGTCGCGCATCTATGGCTGGTGGCAGACGGCCAATATCGTCGGCGTTCTGGTGGTGCTGCTGATCCCGGCGCTGGTCCAGAATCTGGGCCTCGGCGACTATGCCTCGGCCGTGCGGTGGCAAGGATGGTTCATCATCGGGGCCCTGCCCCTGACGCTGGCCATCACCTTTGCCTTTACGCCCGAGCCCAAGGCGGGGCCGGGCCCCGACAAGGGCGCGCGGTTCGCCTATCTGTCCCTGTTCAAGCTGCCGGTGCTGCAAAGGCTGCTGACCGCCGACCTGATGCTGGGGATTGCCCGGGGCGTGGTCGGGGCGCTGTTCTTCTACTTCTTCGAGGCGGTGCAGGGGTTTCAGCGGGCCGAGACCTCGATCCTGCTGCTGGTCTATTTCGTGGCCGGACTGGCGGGAGCGCCGGTCTGGAGCGCACTGGCGGTGCGGATGGGCAAGCATGGGGCGCTGATCCTGGCGTGCGTCTATTTCGCCGTGACCCTGTTGCTGGCCGCCTTTGCCGGGCCGGTGCTGGTATCGCTGGCCGAGGCGGTCGGACTGGGCAGGCCCGAGGTCGTCGTTGCCGGTGTGATGGTGGCGCTGGTCGGGCTGGCCTTTGCCTCGGGCGACCTGCTGCTGCGCGCCATGATGGCCGATGTCGCCGATCAGGTGCGGCTGGAGCAGGGCGAGGATCGGACGGGGCTGTTGTTCTCGATCCTGACGGCGACCTCCAAGCTCGGCTATGCGGTGTCGGTGATGACCTTTGCCGGGCTGCGGCTGACCGGCTTTGACCCGACGCTGGGCGGGGCCAACAGCGAGACGGCGCTGATCTGGCTGCAGGCCATGTTCGCGGGACTGCCGGCCCTGTGTCTGGTGGTCGGGGCCTGGGCCCTGTGGCGCTATCCTCTGGACCAGACGCGTCATGCCGAAATCCGCGCGGCGCTTGAGGCCCGGGGCGGAGCCGGTTAGGTCCGGCGCATGACCGACATGCCCCCTGCCCCCCTCGACCGCCTGCGCGCCATCATGGTCCGGCTGCGCGATCCGGTGACCGGCTGTCCGTGGGATGTGGAGCAGACGTTTTCGACCATTGCGCCCTATACGCTGGAGGAGGCCTATGAGGTCGCCGATGCCATCGAGCGCGGTGACTTCGACGAGTTGAAGTCCGAGCTGGGCGATCTGCTGTTCCAGGTCGTGTTTCATGCGCGGATGGCCGAGGAGGCCGGGCTGTTCGACTTTGACGCCGTGGCCGGAGCGATCGCCGACAAGCTGGAACGGCGCCACCCGCATGTGTTCGGCAATGAGGCGGCGAAAACCGATGCGGTCTCGCAGAAGGCGCGGTGGGAGGACATCAAGGCCGCCGAGCGCAAGGCGAAGGCCCAGCACGGGGTGCTGGACGATGTGCCCGTCGGCCTGCCGGCACTGGCCCGGGCGGCCAAGCTGACGAAGCGGGCGGCGCGGGTCGGCTTCGACTGGCCCTCGACGGAGGAGGTGTTTGCCAAGCTGGACGAGGAGGTCGCCGAACTGAAGGTCGAGATCGCCGCCGGGTCCAGCGAGCGGATGAAGGATGAGGTCGGCGACCTGCTGTTCGTGGTCGCCAATCTGGCCCGCAAACTGGGGGTCGAGCCCGAGGATGCCCTGCGCGGCTCCAACGCCAAATTCGTCCGCCGCTTTGCCTTCATCGAGGCCGAGCTG
>CAYNDG010000147.1:0-4736 GCA_964395805.1 uncultured Brevundimonas sp. | reverse complement strand
CCTGCCGGATTTCTGGTCTCGCCACGCCTGGGACAGTGCCCAGCTGCTGGAGCTTGAACCGGGGGCCCGGACCTGGGCCGATCTGGGCGCGGGAGCGGGATTCCCGGGTCTGATCCTGGCCATACTTCTCAAGGATCAGCCGGACGCGCATGTCTGGCTTATCGACAGTCTCGGCAAGCGGTGCCGGTTTCTGGACGCTCTCGTCAGGGATCTGGCCCTGCCGGCCACCGTCATCCATGGCCGGGCAGAGGAACAGCGGATCGAGGTCGCCCGGGTTACGGCCCGGGCGGTCGCCCCGCTGGAGCGCCTGCTCGGTTATGCACAGCCCTATATCGATAGGGGTGCACAAGCCGTGTTTCTGAAGGGGGAACGGGCGGAGGAGGAGTTGCGCGAGGCCCGGAAATCCTGGCAATTCGAGGCTGACCTCAAGCCCTCGCTGAGCGACGCGCGGGGCCGCATTATCCGCATCGGGAGCCTCCGCCGTGTCCATCCAGCCTGAGACCCTGCCCGGACCCCGGGTTCTGGCCGTGTCCAACCAGAAGGGCGGTGTGGGCAAGACGACCACCGCCATCAATCTTGGCACCGCTCTTGCGGCCATCGGCGAGACCGTTCTGATCGTCGACATGGACCCCCAGGGCAATGCCTCCACCGGCCTCGGTGTTTCACGTGAAACGCGCCGGGTGACCATCTACGATGTGGTGACCGACGGCAGGGCCGTAGAGGAGGCGGCCGTCGAAACGGCGGTACCGGGGCTGCATATCATCCCCGCCGATCCGGATATGTCGGGCGTCGAGATCGAGCTCAGCCAGGCGGATCGTCGCTCTTTCCGTTTGAGAGATGCGTTGGCCAGCCACGCCCGCAACGGTCAGACCCGGTATGACTATGTCCTGATCGACTGCCCGCCGTCGCTCAACCTTCTGACCCTCAACGCCATGGCGGCCGCTGATGCCGTGCTTGTGCCCCTGCAGTGCGAATTCTTTGCCCTTGAGGGACTGAGCCAGCTGATGAAGACCATTGAGATGGTGCGCCATAACCTCAATCCGCGGCTGGAGATCCAGGGGCTGGTGCTGACCATGTACGACCGGCGCAACGCGCTCTCGTCCCAGGTCGCGAACGACGTCCGGGCCCATTTTGGCGACAAGGTCTATGAGGCTGTCATTCCGAGAAACGTCCGCGTTTCGGAGGCACCCTCGTTCGGAAAGCCCGCCCTGATCTATGACCTCAAGTGCGCGGGCAGCCAAGCCTATCTCAAACTGGCCCGGGAAGTGGTTAAGCGCGAACGTTTCCGCCGCATGGCGGCTGCGTAAGGTCCTGAATAGAAAGAAATAAATAAGTGTCTGAACGCCAAAGAGGTCTGGGTCGGGGTCTGTCGGCCCTTCTGGGAGAAACGGTCGTGGATCCTGTGCCGGTGTCCGGCGAAGGGACGCCGGCCGGGGTGCGGCTGTTGCCGGTTGAGCTGCTCAGCCCCAATCCCGACCAGCCCCGCAAACAGTTCACGCCCCAGGATCTGGAGGAGCTGACCACCTCAATCCGCGACCATGGTCTGTTGCAGCCGATTCTGGTCCGCCCGTGGCCGGGCGAGACGGGCCGCTGGCAGATCATCGCGGGCGAACGCCGGTGGCGGGCCGCCCAGGCCGCGCGCCTTACCGAGGTCCCGGTCATCGAGCGGGTCATGGACGACGTCGAGGTCCTCGAGGTCGCCATCATCGAGAACGTCCAGCGGGCCGATCTCAATCCGATGGAGGAGGCCAGCGCCTATGCCCTGCTGATGGAGCGGTTTGGCCGGACCCAGGATGCCGTGGCCGGCGTGGTCGGCAAGAGTCGCAGTCACGTGGCCAACACCCTGCGTCTGATGCAACTGCCCCCTGCGGTGCAGGAGCATGTGATGGCGGGCCGGTTGAGCGCCGGCCATGCGCGCGCCCTGATCACCGCCGCCCATCCTGTTTCGCTTGCCGACGAGGTTCTGGCGAAGGGTCTGAACGTCCGCCAGACCGAGAGTCTCGCCCGTCAGAGCAATGAGGTGCCCGCGCCGGAGCGCCCTGCCGGCCACAGGTCGGGCGGGGCCGAACGCTCGGCTGATGTCGAGGCCCTTCAGCAGGATCTCGCCGATGCCCTCGGCATGAGGATCGATCTGGTCGACCGGGGCGGCAAGGGCGAGCTGACCGTCCGTTATGCCAGCCTCGAACAACTGGACGAACTTTGCCGACGACTGATGCGGTCCTGATCGCCGGACGGTGCTATAGCGGTGTCATGACAGACCCTTCCGACACCCCGAACACCTCGAACCCGACCGCAGAGGCCATGAAGCGGGCTCTGGCCGCCAGGAAGGCCGCAAGCACAGGCGCGGGCTCTTCCGGGGGCTTCAAACCGGCGCAGCACGAGGAAAGGCGGGTGGCCCACCAGAACACGGCCGCCAACAAACCCGCTTTCCGCAAGGCGTCGAAGCGCGGTTAACCTGCTGATATTACACGGCGTATTTGCCTAAAGTCCCAGTCTGCGAGCCCGGGCAGCGATTTCCAGAAACAGCCGTTCGGTGATCAACCGGTCCGGCAGGCCGGTCGTCTTGGTGCGTATCTCGGCAAGTGTGACGGCTTCGGTGACGTCCTGCAGGTCTCGCTGCGACCACACCTTCACCTGCCGAAGGAATTCGGCTTCCTGTTTCCAGAAGACACCGGCCGCCTTGGCCGCCTCGCGGGCGCCCTGACCCCCGGCGATCGCCGCTGAAATCCGGCGAAGCCGCCCCAGGTGCTGGCCTGCGGCCCGAACCGCGGCGACGGCCGCCTCTCCCTCAGCGAAGGCACGACGCAGCGCGGCCTGACAGGCCCCGGCCTTGCCGCCGAAGGCTTGCTGGGCGGCGTCCTGGAATGAGGCTTGGGGCTCGACGCCCAGATGGGCCTCCAGCTCTGTCTCATCGATCTGACGTCCCGAGCCGGGGCCAATATAGAGGATCAGCCGCTCCAGTTCCTGTCGCATCAGGCCGCGTTCGCGGGGCAGGCGCGAGACGAAATGCTCAAGGGCCTCGCGCGTCAACCCCACATTGTCCGCCTGCAGGGCCTCGCGCGTCATCCGGGCGACATCACCGGTCTCATCCTCATAGCAGACGATCCCGACGGCCCCGGCCTGGCTCTCGGCGGCGCGTCGCAGCGCCGAATCCCGGCCGAGATTGCCGGCCTCGATCACCCAGACAGCATCGGGATTGAACTGGCCGTCTGCATGGGCCTTGACCAGCATCGCCAGCGCCTTCTCCTGCGGCACCCGCTCGCCGCCCAGCCTCAGCCGCACCAGCCGCCGTCCCCCCGTCATGGACAGAGCCGACAGGGCGTCCTCCAGGCGCCCGTCATCCGCCTCGACATCGCTGTCGGCCAGCAGGGAGACATTGAACGGATCGTTCAGATCGGGGGTGACCGTGCGGCACAGGCGCTCCGCCCGCTCGCCCACGCCCGAACGATCCCGCCCGTGGATCAGCGCCACCCTTACTGACGGGTCGGGCGACTTCAGGAACCGCTCGATCTCCGGAGCCTTGGCGAGTTGCATGGCCCGCTCAGGGCCGCGCGGGCGCGGTCGGACCCATGGCACGCACCAGCGCCAGCCGGATCCGCTGGGCCAGCGCCTCGGCCGCCCGGTCCTCGGCCTCCTGCTGGGCGGCGATGGCCGCATAGGGCTGGTCTGCTGCGGCATAGGTGACGGTGACGGTCTCCCGCCCGGTCAGGGCCTCTCCGCCCGCAGCCGGGGTCAGCGACCAGTCCCCGGCGAGGGTCAGCTCGTACCGCGCGGCCGTATCGTCGATCCGGCGCCCCAGCGGACGCCGCGACGGCTCCAGTGCCACCTCGAGCCGCCAGGCCGGGGTCGCCGCCCGATCGAACAGCAGGGCATCCTCGAGGCGCTCGCGCAGGCGGTAGCCGAGCCGTGTATCGGGGGTCAGGACCTCGACCCGCGCCAGCCCGGCCATGGCCGCCTCGCCATAGAGGGGGGTAAAGCCGCAGCCGGCGAGGGCCGAAAACCCGGCCAGCAGGGCTGTCAGGGCCAGACCACGCAAGGGGCCGGTCATCCCGCCACCAGATTGACGATGCGATCGGGCACCACGATCACCTTCCGGACCGACAGACCATTGCTCTCAAGGTAGGCTCGCACAGCCGGATTGGCCAGCGCCTCGGCCTCGACCACCTTCGGGTCGGCGCCGCGGGCCATGATGATCTCGCCCCGCTTCTTGCCGCCGATCTGGACCGCCAGTGTCAGCTCGTCGTCGGCCGCCAGTGCCGGATCCCATTCAGGCCAGGGGGCGTCCAGCACCATGCCGCTCTCCCCCAGAGCGCTCCAGCATTCCTCGGCGAGGTGCGGGGTGAAGGGCGCGATCAGGCGGGCAAAGGCAGACAGCGCCTCGCGCCGGGCCTTACCGCCCGCGCCGGCATGGGCACGCAGGGTCGACAGGAAGCCGTACAGCTTTGCGATGGCCGAGTTGAAGCGGAAGCCCTCGACGCCTTCGGTAACGGCCTTGATCGCCTTGTGCGTCTCGCGGCGCAGGGTCTGGTCAGCCTCACCCTGATCGGGCGCGGCGCCGTCGAATCCATCGAATTCGGCCCAGACGCGCTGGACGAAGCGGCCGGCGCCCTCCAGCCCGCCCGGGGTCCACTGCACGTCCCGCTCGGGCGGGCTGTCGGAGAGGACGAACAGGCGGCCGGCGTCGACCCCGTGGGTGTCGAGGATTTCGGCCGGGGCGACGACGTTCTTCTTCGACT
>CAYNDG010000146.1:0-4745 GCA_964395805.1 uncultured Brevundimonas sp. | reverse complement strand
GGAAACAGCGCCCGCACCGGATCTGCGTCCGACAGGATCACCCGGCCGTTCGACGATTCTGGCAGGCGCGTGATCGTGGGGTTGAGGCGGCCGTTTACGGACAGGCGGGCCTCGTAGTGCGGTCCGTCCACGTCATCGACCATGGCGCTGAGGTCCGACCAGCCGTGGCTGCGCGAGGGGAGGACGCGGATCGGCGGGTTCATGATCGTGGCCTGTGTCACCATCCGCCAGGACCGGCCCCGGGGTGTCAGCACCCACAGGGAGCATCCGCCCGACCCGCACCAGTCGGGCCCGTTCATCAGCACCACGGCCTCGCGCCGGCCGTCCCCGTTCAAGTCGATCAGTGTGGCGCGGTAACTGGCCTCCGTGAAGGATTGGCCCCAGCGTCCGGAGATGTAGTTCCGGAGGGAAATGCGGAGGCCGGCGTGCTCGGCCGCCTCGTCCTGACCTTCAGGCAGCCTCCCGCCGCCCATTGCGCCCGTCCCGATGAGGGCGGCGAGCAGGATAGTTCCAAGTGTTCCGGCCGGGCGCATGCCGAACTCTGGCATGATCTGGGCCGGCTCTCCAGCCGGGTCTGTTATGAGGGAGGGCGACACCGTGAGGATGGCGAGGAGGCGCGATATGGCCAGGGGATTGGGACTGCTGTTGGCGGTTTTGGCTCTGATGTCTGCGGGATGCGCCGGGACCCGGTCGGACGTCGTGCCCAGTGCCGAGGCCGCGTGCACCGTGGCGACGGCGCGGGTCACGGCGGAGCGGCAGCTGCCGCCCGCGCATGTAGCGACGTGTGACCCCATTTCGGAGGCCGACAGCCCCGACGGTAATTACGTCCTGGCCCTGAGGGCCGATTGTCGGGAAGAACTGTGCGGCAGCACCCTGATGGGCTGGTTCGCGGTCGAGAAGGCCACAGGCGCGGTGTTTGAATGGGACATGGCGGAGGGGCAGGTCGGGGCCGAGGTGAAAGGTGAGTGACGCGATCTATCCTGAGGCAGGCTCGGGGTCGGGAATGGGTGAGACGCTGCTGGAGGACCGCTATCTGAAGCCCGGCACGCCGGTGCGGCTGAGCTATTATGCGGGCGAGGACCTTGACGCGGAGCTGGTCCATGAGGACGGGGTGGTCGCCCACTGTTGGTGGGATGATGAGCTTGGCGCCTATGACTGCTACGTCGCCTTTTTCGGTGACGCCATCCCCTCGGGAAAGCCGGACGATACGCCCTACATTCTGCGATACGCCGCCACCTCACTGACTGTGCTTGAACGGACAGACCCCCTGGCAGCGCCTTCATGGGCGGTGAAGGAAGATGAGCGCGCCCGCGAGGAGGACCGCGCGGGGCAGGCCGGAGGCCACCAGCACCTCTGGACCTTGGGGTTTTTGGCCATACCGCCGCTGCTTGGGCTGGTGCTGAAGCTGCTGAGCTGACCGGCCAGTCAGCGGCGGGGAGGTGAAAGGTGCCGCCGAGCCGCCCACCCGCGTCCGGTTGCCGCACGAAGGGCCTTTTTCGCATCCGGCCCGCGCCGGGAGGCGTCCCTGATGGCGATCGCATCGAGGCGATTGCAACAGGATACAGACCATGAAGCTCTCCGCTCTAGCCGGCGCCGTTTCCGCTGCCGCCCTGCTCGCCGTCGCGCCCGCTGCCCTTGCTCATCCTGCGTCCGGCGCGACGTCACCCTTGCTGGCCGCCGCCGTGGACCCGAACGGGACGGTCGTCGAGGCCGCCGTCGCCTCGCCCGACCACACCATCCTGGTTGCGGCTGTGACCGCCGCCGGTCTGGTCGAGACCCTGTCGGGTGAAGGCCCCTTCACCGTGTTCGCGCCGACCGATGCGGCCTTTGCGGCGCTGCCCCAAGGCGTGGTGGAGGCCCTCGTCCAGCCCGAGAACAGGGCCATCCTGACCCGGGTCCTGACCTATCATGTCGTGGCCGGCCGGGTGACCGCCGCAGACGTCATCGGCCTGATCGAGGCGGGCGGCGGTTCGGCGGCCATCCAAACCCTGTCGGGCGATACGCTGACGGCGTCCCTGCGTGGCGGCTCGGTCATCCTGACCGATGAGAACGGCGGCGTCGCCACCGTGATCCAGGCCGATGTCGCCGGGTCGAACGGCGTGATCCATGTCACCGACGCCGTGTCCCTGCCGCAATAGGTCTCTCGACTCCCGGGCCACGAAGATATCAGTGGTCCGGGAGCCGCTTTCGTGCCTTCTCCGGATTTCGCAAAAGGAAGACCTGCCATGATGAAGGCCCTGATCGGCTGCGCCGCCGCCCTGTCGACGGCCGCCTGTTCCACGGTCGGCATACGATCCGGAACGGAAGAGCCCGCCTTTGAGCAGATTGCCCGGGTCGGCGATCTGGAAATCCGTCGCTATGACGACCGTATCGCGGCCCAGACCGTTGTCTCGGGCGAAAGCGGCGCGGCCCGCAACGCCGGGTTCCAGAAACTGGCCGGCTATATTTTCGGCGGCAATTCGGAACGGATGTCGATTTCGATGACGGCGCCCGTCGCCCAGGGGGACGCCCGGGGTGGAGGGTCGCAGACGATCGCGATGACGGCGCCCGTATCCCAGTCGCCCTCGGGCACGGACCGCTGGGTCGTCCAGTTCTTCATGCCGTCGGCCTATACGATGGAGACCCTGCCGGTTCCGCGCGATCCCGCCGTCGAACTGGTTGTCGTGCCGGCCGAGACCTATGCTGTCCTGACCTTCAGCGGTGTCCACTCGGCCAGCACCATCGAGGCCCGCAAGGCCGAGCTGCTGACCGGTCTGGCCGGCAGTGGCTGGAGCCCGCGCGGCGAGCCGGTGGTCTGGTTCTATGATCCGCCCTGGACCCTGCCGGCCCTGCGCCGGAACGAGGTCGCCGTCCGCGTCGAGCGCGCCGACTGACTTTCCGCGGATCGCGCGCCCAATTCCTGAAAAAGAAGAGGCGCGACCTTCTCAGATCGCGCGCCCAGTTCCTGAAAAAGAAGGGGCGCGACCTTCTCAGATCGCGCCCCGGAGGCAGGCCCCGCGAGGGGAGGGGTGGGGCCTGCGCAGGTGGGCCTTGGGGGCGCCGCCTTAGGGTTAGCGCCGGCGGCCGTTACGGTCGCGGAGCTCGTAGCGGATGCGGGCTTCCAGGGCATCGAAACGACGGTCGAGGTCCTGGCGTTCCCAGCGGGTCAGGCCGTTGCGGCTGTACTGGGCCTCAAGCCGCACCAGTTGCTGGGCGTCCCGGCGCAGGGCCTGGGCGTCGCGCTGGCTGATGCGACGGCTGCGGACGCCCTGGTCGAGGTGACGATCAAGGACGCGCACGCGCTGGTGCATCGGGGTCCAGCGGTCATAACGGTCGTGCCGGTCATAGCCATAGCCGGGAGCGTAGGCGGGGGCATAGGCCGGGGCACGCGTGGTGCCGACGCTGATGCTGAAGCTCTGGGCGGCGGCCGGCAGGGCGATCGAGGTCGCGGCCAGGGCAATGGCGGGGATGAGCAGCTTCTTGATCATGGTCGTATCCTTTCAACGGTCGTCGTCCGGGGAGGCGACGTTGACTGCAGAAAACCACGCGGCGGCTGAGCCCAAACTGAACAGGCCGTTTCAGGTTCGGTTCATCACCATGAATTCGTCTCCATGGCCCCGTCCGGCCCGTCCGCCTCGCGCGCGAGGAGAAACGCGGGCGTTACGCGAGAGGCGGCTGTCGCGACGGTGAAATATGTCTAGACTGGCTGTTCAGCCTCCGTTCAGAGCCCCGGGCGCAGAACCCCTTTCATGACC
The DNA here is from genome assembly GCA_964395805.1 of uncultured Brevundimonas sp. Taxonomy (GTDB): domain Bacteria; phylum Pseudomonadota; class Alphaproteobacteria; order Caulobacterales; family Caulobacteraceae; genus Brevundimonas. The sequence continues at coordinate 1,011 of CAYNDG010000146.1, read as the reverse complement.
CGCACCCTGAAACATCATCTGTCGACCTGCGCCGCCACCGGCCTCGTGCTGGGGGTGATGGTGCTGGCCGCGCCCGTTCTCGCCGCGCCCACCGACACTGGCCTGGCGTCTGACATCCTTGCCGCTTCGGATCAGGACCCCCGGGGCCGTCCGGACTCGCGCGATCGTGACCGCCGGGACGACCCCCGTGAACAGCAATCGCGTCGCGTCAGCGAGGCCGAGGCCCAGCGTATTGCCCAGTCGCGGGCGGGCGGGGCACGCTATGTCGGCTATATGGGTATGCGCGGCGGTCAGCATGTGTTCCGGTTCGAACAGCGCGACGGCCGGGTGATCGATATCGGCGTCGACGCCGAGAGATAAGGGGCTTTCATGCGTGTACTGCTTGTCGAGGATGACGCCGACCTGTCGCGCCAGCTGAAGGCCGCCCTCGGCGATGCCGGCTATGCGGTCGACCATGCGCCGGACGGCGAGGAGGCGCACTTTCTGGGCGACACCGAACCCTATGATGTGGTCGTGCTGGACCTGGGCCTGCCCAAGATCGACGGGGTGTCGGTGCTGGAGCGCTGGCGCCGCGAGGGCAAGACCACGCCGGTGCTGATCCTGACGGCGCGCGGGGCCTGGTCCGACAAGGTGGCCGGGTTCGACGCGGGCGCAGACGACTATCTGACCAAGCCCTTCCATACCGAAGAACTGCTGGCGCGCCTCAGGGCCCTGCTGCGGCGCTCGGCGGGTATTGCGTCTGCGACCCTGTCGTGCGGCGGCTTGCGGCTGGATCCGCGCGCGGCGCGGGCCAATGTGAACGGTGAGCCGCTGCGCCTGACCAGTCTGGAATACCGGCTGTTGCACTATCTGATGATGCATCAGGGCCGGGTGATCAGCCGCACTGAACTGGTTGAGCACCTGTACGATCAGGATTTTGACCGCGATTCCAACACCATTGAGGTGTTCGTCGGGCGGCTGAGGAAGAAGATCGGCCCTGACCGGATCGAGACGGTGCGCGGCCTGGGCTAT
>CAYNDG010000145.1:220-4771 GCA_964395805.1 uncultured Brevundimonas sp. | reverse complement strand
GCGCTCAAACGTCGAGCGGCCCGTGCGCTCGGTCAGCAGCTTGGCCTTGGACTTGCCAAAGCCCATGGCGCCGCGCGCGCCGCCCTGCATCTGGCGGGTAATCAGCAGGAACAGGCCGACCAGCACCAGGATCGGCAGCAGGCTGAACAGGATGCTCTGCCACAGCGGCGTGCGCATCGGCTTGACGCTCACCTCCGCCCCCGTGGCCTCGATCGCCGTAATCAGGTCGCCGTTCGGCATGGGGGTGGTGGTTTCGAACGCTCCCCCTTCGTTGCGGAATTCGCCGGTCAGCCTTTCGCCGTGGACCTCGACACCGGCGATGCGGTTCTGCTCGATGGCGGTCAGCAGCTGCGAATAGGTGATCTGCTCGGGACGGCTGTTCGCCGCCTTGCCATCCTTGCCGGCCATGGTCCCGCCGCCCTGGCTCATGGCGGCATAGATGGCCAGCATCCCCAGGATGATCATGCCCACGACGGCGAATCTGCGAAGGTTCATCTGTTCCTCAGTCTCTGCTGCGAGCCCGGTCGGGAGTCGCCCGGCCCGGTCGCCCGGAGCCGTGTATCTTCACAAAATAGGCGCTCGTCCATCCATGCGCCATTCCCTGCGACACTTCAGGTCCGCCTCGGTCCCGACCTGCCCGAGGGCAAGCGCCAGGCGCTGATCGGCGAGGGCCAGCACCCGGGCCTCCCGCCATGCAAGAACCGGCCCGTCCCGATCGTCCCGGACGAGGACAGGCAGGCCGGGTCGCACCGATGCCGGTACGCTGGACACGAATCCGGCATCGGCGCGGTCAAGTCGGGCCATATGACCGCACAGGGGCAGCACCTGCCAGCCCGGCCGGTCGACCGTCACCGCATATCGCCCGTCCCACACCGCCTCCCTGTCAGGAACCAGCGGCGTTCGGGGCGTTCCCCTGCGGCGGTAATCTCCCGGCTCACGAACCAGCATCAGGCCGTCGGTGCCGGCGACCAGACGGGCCCCGACGAGGCCCGCCTCAAAGACCTCGCCCGCTTCAACCCTGTGCTTCAGGGCCGCAAGGCGACGCCCGCGCGGCAACCGGTCCCCGCCTCCGGCCACCACCAGTCCAAAAGCCAGGGTACGCGCCGGAATCCGGCGGTCCGCCCGGATCACACCGAGCGCATCGACGGCAATGTCGCCCGAGGCCTGCGGCGTGTGCCGAACCGGGACGATCGCGGGGACTCCCTCGCCCAGCGCCTGGCGCGCGCGGCTTCGGCCATAGCGCGGATCCGCATTGGCCGAATCCTCAATCCAGCCCTCCCCATGTTCCTCCAGCCAGACCCTCAGATCGACCCGGCGCTCGGCGATCAGGGGGCGGAACATCATCAGCCCCCGCCCCTCCGGCCAGGCCGGAGAGGGGCTCCAGTCTCTCAGGCTGCCCAGTGTTGACCCTTCCGCCCGCATCCAGTGCCCCTCGGCGACATCATCGGCTGTGTGTCCCGTCAGGATGACCCGGGCCCCGACCCTCCGGGCCATGTCGGCCAGCCGGGCATGGCGGGCGGCGCGGGCGGCCGCCGGGAGACCGGCATCCGGTCGGGGTCCCTCCCACCGGGCGTGATGAAAGGAGGCACCCAGCCGGCCGGCCAGATCGCGCACGCGGTCGCGCCAGACTGTACTTTCCGGCCTCAGGCCATGATCGACATGCAAGACGTCCAGTCGACGACCATGACGCTGCGCCCAGGCCCGGCTGAGATGCAGCAGGGCCACAGAGTCCCCGCCCCCCGATACAGCCACGGCCACCGGGGCGGGATCGTGCGTCATCAACCGTCTCGACAGGGCGTCATGGACGCGCCCGGCGAGCGACGGCAGGAGCTGGCTCAGCGGCAGCCGGCCGACGTCCGGACCGAGGCCGCGCGCGTCCTGAGCGCCGCCGGGGCTGCGTCGGCATAGCGGCGATTGAAGTCCGTCAGGGCGGCGCAGGCCTGGGTGTTGCGGTCGGTGGCCACCAGCGCCTGGGCCAGATCAACCGTCGCCTTGGCCGCCCAGGGCTCGGTCGGCCAGCCACGCAGGGCCTGGGCATAGAGGGGAACAGCCGCGGCGGCATCATCTGCCAGGTAGAGGTCGGCCAGACGCACCGCAGCAAGGCGCGCCTCGGGGGCATCAGGCCAGGTGACCAGCAGGACCTCATAGGCGCGTGCCCCGCGACGGCTGTCCTGGGACATCAACCGTTCAGCCGCCCTCAGATCACCTCCGGCCGTGCCGCTGGGCGAGTTCGGCGTGATCGGCGCATTCAGCTCAGCCTCGAGGCGCGCCGCCGCTTCAAGCTCGGCGATGCGGCTCTCGGCATCCGTCAGCTGGCGGCGCAGCTGGGTATTTTCGCGCTCCGTCTCATCCAGGGCGAACGTCAGGCGCTCGATATCCCCGTTCATCCGCTGCAGGGTCCGTTCGACATCGGCAAGGCGCGTGTCGACACTGCCCATCTGCCCCTGCAGGGCGACGACCTCGGGGTCCGGCTCCATGATGAAGGGCTGGCCGGACGAGTTGCGCTGGAACAGGGCGCGCTCGATCCGCCGCACATTCCGCTCCAGCGTGGTCAGACGACGGGCATCCCAGATGATGGGCTCGCCCTCATTCGACTGGGCGACAGTCGGACTGGCCAGCATCGTCGCGCCGACAAAGGCCAGCACGGCGAGGCCTGCGACCGGTTTTCCCGGAGCAATCCGGACACGCATCAGACGGGAGAGAACGTTCAACATGATCAATTCCGTTTCACGGATTTGCGGCTTCGACAAGGCAGGGCGCGTCGCAGGGGATCAACACATTGCGCGCCGGACAGAGAGCACGCCGGACAGAGAGAAGGGGGCGCATCGTGCAGACGCGCCCCCTTCGATCATCTGTCGTCGGATCGCTCCCGGATCAGCGGGCGCCCGAGACGATCGCCGTGTGGGCGTTGCGGTTGCGCGCCCAGGCTTCTTCGTTCGAACCCTGCGCGATCGGACGCTCCTTGCCGAAGCTGATCGTGTCGATCCGCGCCGCCGGCACGCCCTGCTGGACCAGATAGGCGCGGACGGCCTCGGCGCGACGGGCGCCCAGGGCCAGGTTGTACTCGGCGGTGCCGCGTTCATCGGCATTGCCTTCGATGCGAACCGTGACGCCCGGATACTGACGCAGCCAGGCGGCCTGCTGGTTCAGGCGCGGATAGGCCTCGGGGCGGATGGTGTAGCTGTCGAGGTCGAAATAGACGCGGTCGCCGACGTTATTGGCGAAGTCCTCGGCCGAACCGGGACGCGCGGCGCCCATGTCGCCGCCCTGCACCGGACGGTCCGGATAGGTGGTGTTTCCACCTTGCTGGTTGCCGCCATTGTCGACGATGGGACCAGGGCCGGGGGCCGGACGGGCACAAGCGGCCATGGCGGTCATGGCCACGCCCACGAGGGCCAGGCGCAGGATACGGGACTTGATCATAGGGCTCTCCTTGATTGCTCCGTCGGAATGACGGCCAAGCGTGACGATTTCCAGTCGCTAGCCGAACAAAGAACGGCGTCATAGCGGCGATAACGCACTGTTGATCCAGCAGGTTCGAGAATTCTCTCGAGAGGCGTATTTTGGGCCTAGCTGGGGCAGCTGTCGGGGGCCTGGCCGTAGCCAAGATTGGTCGGAGGGGCGTCCAGCAGCGGCGACCAGGCCGGGCTGGAGCCGCGACCGTCATAACCCGCCTGGGCGATCACCCGGCCAGACAGGTCGACGGTCCACAACCGGGTATCACCGCCGCGCGTCTGGCGCGCGAACATGATGTAGCGGCCGTTCGGCGCCCACGACGGGCCTTCCTCGAAATAGCTGGAGGACAGGATACGCTCACCCGTGCCGTCGGTGCCCATAACGCCGATGTGAAACTGGCCGCCCTGCTGCTTGGTGAAGGCGATCAGGTCACCCCTCGGGCTCCACGACGGGGCGGTATAGGATCCACCCCCGCGCGAGATCGGGCGCTGGCCCGACCCGTCCGCATTCATCACATACAGACGCGCCGACCCCGACCGGTCCGAGGTGAACACCAGCCGCCGGTTGTCGGGCGAGAAGCTGGGCGAGGTGTCGATGCCCGGATCGGTGGTCAGGCGCCGCAGCTCGCGCGAGCGCAGGTCCATCGTATAGACGTCGGTGTTGCCGCCGCGAATGATGGAAAAGGCGATCTTTGACCCGTCATTGGAATAGCGCGGGGCCAGCACCTGGCCGTCGAACTGGCCGAGCGACTCCGTCCGGCCGGTCGACAGATTCTTCAGATAGATGCGGCTGTAATCCTGTCCCAGCGCCACATAGGTGACCTCATCGGGGTTCGAGGTCGAGAAGCGGGGCGACATGATCACTTCGTCACCCTGGGTCAGGAACACCGGGTTGTAGCCATCCTGATCGACGATCGCGAGGCGGCTGAGACGGTTCAGCTGGGTGCCGCTCTCGGCCACATAGATGACGCGGGTGTCGAAGAAGCCGCTCTCGCCCGTCATGCGCTGATAGACGACGTCGGAAATCTTGTGGGCAATGCGGCGCCACTGCTCGGGCGTGGCCGTGAACTGGTAGCTGACCAGCTGGCACTCGCGG
>CAYNDG010000145.1:0-203 GCA_964395805.1 uncultured Brevundimonas sp. | reverse complement strand
GGTGTCATACAGCCGGAAACCGACGTCGTTCCGACCATCCGGGCGCGGCGTCACCGAGCCATACAGCACCACTTCAGCGCCGATCGCGGTCCATTGCGGAAAGGTCGGCTGGTTAGCCAGCGACAGGCCGGTCTCGATGAAGCTGGCAGGGTTCAGGGGGTCGAAGAAGCCCGACCGGCGCAGATTGCCGCTGATGACGTTGG
>CAYNDG010000144.1:0-4799 GCA_964395805.1 uncultured Brevundimonas sp. | reverse complement strand
CAGGCCGTGGCGGATGGCGCCGGCCTGGCCCGACAGGCCCGAGCCCTCGACGGTGCAGACCACGTCGTACTGGGTCACGCGGTCCGAGACGGTCAGCGGCTGGGCGACCATCATCTGCAGCACCGGACGCGCGAAATAGGCGTTCAGGTCCTTGCCGTTGACGGTGATCTTGCCCGATCCGCGCTTCACCCAGACGCGGGCGATGGCGTTCTTGCGCTTGCCGGTGGAATAGGCGCGACCCTGGGCGTCCAGCTTCTGGACGGCGACGGGGGCCTCGGCCTCCGTGCCCATGCCCTTCAGGGCGTCGAAGCCGGTGGCGACGGGCGCTTCGGTGGTGGCGTCGGTCATGCTCAAACGCTCCGGACGTTCTTGGCCGACTTCGCCTTGAAGTCGATGGTTTCGGGCTTCTGGGCCTCGTGGTCGTGCGTGGCGCCGGCGAACAGACGCAGGTGCGTCATCTGCTTGCGGGCCAGCGGGCTTTCCTTGGGCAGCATGCGCTCGACGGCCTTTTCAAGGACGCGCTCGGGGAAGCGACCGTTCAGGACCTTCTCGGGCGTGGTTTCCTTGATACCGCCCGGGTGACCCGTGTGACGGTAATAGACCTTGTCGGTCAGCTTGGCGCCGGTGAAGACGACCTTGTCGACGTTGGTCACGATGACATAGTCACCACAGTCGACGTGGGGGGTGTAGTCCGGGCGGTGCTTGCCGCGCAGACGGTTGGCGATGAAGGTCGCAAGACGGCCCACCACGACGCCTTCGGCATCGATGTGGATCCACTTCTTCTCGACATCGGCCGGCTTCAGCGAAGCCGTGGTGCTCTTCAGCATGTCTGAGGTCCTGATGGTCGGATGGCCCCCCGGAAAATGCGGGGCGCCGGATTGAAGGCGGGCTGCTACAGGATCGCTGCCGCGCCGTCAATGCCGGTTCATAGTCCGATTTGATATCAAACCACTGTTTTCTTGAGCCTTTTTCAATACGGTATTAAAATACCGCATCAAATGAGCTGAATTGTCATCCCCGACCGCGCACCAGGGTGTTGCGGACGCGTCGACCCAGCGGATCACGGGCCATCCAGCTGTCGCCGATATCGGCCTCGACGATGTCGCTGCAGAAGCGGGGGATCATGAAACCGGGACGGATGCGGGTCAGACAGACCTTGTCGCGCTCCACCTGCCAGCGGGCCGTGATGCGGGTGCCGTCGGAGAAGCGGCCCTCATAACTGCCGTCGCGGTTGAACCAGTGTTTGACCCAGCCACCGTCAGGATAATGGGACATGACAGTGTTGTCGAAGGCCATGGCCATGAAGGCTGGCACCGCGTCCGCCCGGCTGGCCCCCGCCTGAAGCGACGAAGCCGGCATGAGCGCAAGCCCCGCCGCCAGGACAAATCCGATAACCGAGCTGCGCATGCGCGGCCCCTCCCCCACTGAACGCTCCCGGCGGCAACTATTAACGATCTGTAAGGATTTGCAAGATCGCTGACGCGCCAAATACTTGACTTCGCCGTGTGGATATCTATATGCGGCGCTCGTGCTCGGGACAGGAACGGCAACGGGGCCGCCCGCACGCCCAGAGGGGCGGTTTCGTGCACAGTCGGCTCCATGCGGGAGCCCTCCCCTTTCCTCCCGAACATACAAGGTTTGAATGACCGACTTTTCCCAGCTGGGCCTTTCGCCCACGACGCTGAAGGCCGTGATCGACACGGGCTATACCTCTGCCACCCCCATCCAGGCCCAGGCCATTCCCGTGGCTCTCGCGGGGCGTGACGTTCTGGGGATCGCCCAGACCGGGACCGGCAAGACCGCCGCCTTCACCCTGCCGCTGGTCGAGCGGCTGGCGACCGGACGGGCCAGGGCCCGCATGCCGCGCGCCCTGGTGCTGGCGCCGACCCGCGAACTGGCCGACCAGGTGGCCGAAAGCTTCGCCAAATACGCCAAGCTCTCGATGGCGCTGCTCATCGGCGGCGTGTCGATGGGCGATCAGGTCGCGGCCCTGAACAAGGGCGTAGATGTGCTGATCGCCACCCCCGGTCGTCTGCTGGACCTGTTCGATCGCGGCAAGATGCTGCTGACCGGGGTCGAGGTGATGGTGGTCGATGAGGCCGACCGCATGCTGGACATGGGCTTTATCCCCGACATCGAGCGCATCTTCAAACTGACGCCGCCGCGGCGCCAGACCCTGTTCTTCTCGGCCACCATGCCGCCCGAGATCACGCGCCTGACGACCCAGTTCCTCAAGGACCCGACCCGGATCGAGGCCTCGCGCCCCGCCATGACGGCCGAGACCATCACCCAGTATACGGTCCGCATCCCGCGCAGCGACCCCAAGCTGAAGCGCGAGGCGCTGCGGGCCCTGGTCAGCCGCGACGACGTGAAGAACGGTATCGTTTTCTGCAATCGCAAGTCAGACGTCGATGTGGTCGCCAAGTCCCTGAAGCGGCATGGCTTTGATGCCGCGCCCATCCACGGGGACCTGGACCAGAGCCTGCGCATGAAGACGCTGGCGGACTTCCGCTCGGGCGCGCTGAAGCTCCTTGTGGCGTCAGACGTGGCCGCGCGCGGGCTCGATATTCCCGACGTCAGCCATGTGTTCAACTATGACGTCGCGCACAATGCCGACGACTATGTGCACCGGATCGGTCGCACGGGGCGGGCCGGCAAACTGGGCCAGACCTTCATGATCGTCACGCCGTCGGACGACCGCTCGCTCGACAAGGTGCTGAAGCTGATCAAGATGACGCCGGAAGAGCTGACGCTTGACCTGTCGTCGACCGGTGGAACCCGCCCGGCCAGGACCGGAGAGGACGGCGCTGCCGCTGACAAGCCGGCGCGGTCGCGTCGTGAGCCTTCACCGGCGGCGGCCGAGCAGGGCCCGGACGAGGCCCCGGCCCGCCGGTCCCGGTCGCGACGCAAACCTTTGACCGAAGCGGCAGGGACGGAGGCTGCCCCCGCGGAGACGCAGCCGGCCGCGCGCGCGCCCGAGGAGGCGCCGAAGCCGGAGGCCTCTGACGCCGAACCGCGGAAGCGCACGCGCTCGCGGGGCGGACGGGGTCGGAAGTCAGACACCACTCCGGAAGTCCGCAAGGACGCCGGTCCGGTAAAGGCCTCCGACAGTTCGGCCTTCGGCAGCGACGGGGTGCCGGCCTTCCTGCGTCGGCCGATCTGACGTCCCGCTTGATCGCGGCTGCGAATCCCCGTTCTTCGAGCGCGTTTAACCCGCTGTTACGCTTCGGCGCGTAGGTTTTCGCGTCGATACGGTGGGTGACCACGCCTCGGGGGACAGGACGCATGACGGAGAAGGTGGACACCACCGTAAGGGGCCCGGAAGCCTATGCCCTGGCCCGTCGCGTGCTGGATGACATGGAGACCGCCGGCGTGTGGCCGACTCCGGTCAATTTCGAGCTGTGGCTGCACTATGTCGGCGATCCCGAGGGCCCGCTGGGCCGCGAGATCCGGCGCATCCTGGCGACCAAGGAACCCTTTTCGGAGTCGACCTCCGAGATGCTGGCCTCGGAATATCTGCCGCGCGGGCGCCTGAGCGAGGAGATCCGCGACGCGGGCCGCCTGCTGGACAAGGAATTGTCGACGGTAGCGACAACCATCGCCAATGCCCAGAAATCACAGGTTGAGTATGGTGTCACCCTGGCGGATGCCAGCGGTCGGATGGACACCGTCGAGAACGCCGAGACGCTGAAGTCACTGGTCAGCACCCTCGCCGACGCGACGCACAAGGCGCAGACCCACAACAGCGCGCTGGAGAAACAGCTCGAGACCTCGACCCGCGAGGTCGCCAAGCTGCGCGAGCACCTGGATCAGGTGCGGCGCGACGCCATGACCGACGCCCTGACCAATCTGGCCAACCGCAAGGCGTTCGATGAACACCTCGAGGGCTCGGTCGACGCCGCCCATGCGACCGGCCGGAGCCTGACGCTCGCTGTCATCGACATCGACCATTTCAAACGCTTCAACGATACCTGGGGGCACCAGACCGGGGATCAGGTCCTGCGCTATGTTGCCAGCGTGCTGGGACGGACAGCCAAGTCCCCCCGCCTCGCGGCGCGCTATGGCGGGGAAGAGTTCGCCATGATCTTCCCGGACGAGAGCCCGGCTTCGGTCGAGAAGGCGCTGAATGCGGTGCTCAAGGAAATCTCGTCCCGCGCGCTGCGGCGGCGATCCACCAATGACGAGTTGGGGGCCGTGACCATTTCCGCCGGCTTTGCCCGACTGCGGGCCGGGGAGACCGCCGCCTGCCTGCTGGAGCGGGCCGATGCCGCCCTCTATGCTTCCAAGCACGCGGGCCGCAACCGGGTGACCGACGCGGACCGGCTTGAACAGGCCGCCTGACATCGCCGAGGGAGCCCTCGCGTCCTTCAGCCGCCCGCGCAGCCTGGCGTTCGCGGCGGCCTACTGGAGCCTGTCGATCGTCTATTGCCTGGCCGCAGTGATCGCTGCGGTTCTGCCGGGACGCAAGGCCACGGGCTGGATCATCCGGCGCTATGTGCGGCGCATGGTGCAGGCCATGCGGTTGCTGGCGGGGATCCGGACCGAGGTGCGCGGGCGTGAGCGCCTGCCCGAGGGCGGCTTTATCGTTGCGGCCAAACACCAGAGCTGGGGCGACGGCTATACAGTCTATGACCAGTTTCCGGACCTGGCCTTCGTCACCGGCGACCACCTCGAGAAATTCCCGCTGATGAGCACGGTGCTGAGGAAGCTGGGGGCGATTGTCGTCAACAACTGCGGCGGCCACGAAGCCCGGGCGGCGCTGAAGCGGCGGGCGGCCGATGCCCATGCCGAGGGGCGGC
>CAYNDG010000143.1:0-4802 GCA_964395805.1 uncultured Brevundimonas sp. | reverse complement strand
GCTTCATCAGCGCGTCCACAGTCTGCGGGGTTGGATCGACGATATCGAGCACACGCTTGTGCGTGCGGATTTCAAACTGCTCGCGCGACTTCTTGTCGACGTGCGGCGAACGGTTCACGGTGAACTTTTCGATCAGGGTCGGCAGCGGGATCGGCCCGCGAACGGTCGCCCCCGTGCGTTTCGCTGTATTCACGATTTCGCGCGTCGAAAAGTCGAGGACGCGATGATCGAAGGCCTTGAGCCTGATGCGGATGCTTTGATCCATATCGGTCGTATTTCCCAAGCAGGCGAACCTGCGTCCCTGTGAACCATTTCAAAGACCGGAGTCTTCAGGCCGAAGCCCTCAGAGTACGCACGTCCGCAAAAACGAGCGGCCCACGCAGTTACCCGCGAAGGCCGTTTAAGTCCTGGATCGCTGCAAAGAACAGGGTCTCAGGTCGTTCCTGCGGACCGCGTCTGCACTTCATACTCACGCGAAGTGCACAGCCGGTCCAACAAGAGTGGGGGCTTATGCCGTTCGATTCCGCCTGCGTCAAGGGCGGAATCCCATTGATGTCAGTGCCCGATGCGGATGTCCCCGGAACCGACGACGGCGCGGCTCACGCGGCCGGTCACTTCATGGACCCGGACGTCGCCGGAACCGGCTACCGATACGTTCAGATCGCCCACCGTGCCCCGGAACTCGACGTCCCCCGACCCGGCTACGGAAATTTCCAGACGCGGCGCCGTGCCACCGCGCACCAGCAGGTCGCCGGAACCGGCCACGCCCAGTTCAACCGGACCGTCAACGCTGGCCACCTCGACATCGCCGGAGCCGGCGATGCCGACCTCCAGGTCGCGCGTCGCACCGGCCCGCACATTGCCGGAGCCGCCGATGCCGATCTTCAGACGGTCCGAAGTCCCGGCGACGGCATCGCCGGATCCGGCAAGCGACAGGTCGAGGGTTCCCGAGACATTGGCGATCGTCCAGTCGCCGCAACCGGCATTGCCGAACTCGACATCGCTGGCGCCGCGTCCGATCGTGCCAAAGACGGCGCCCGAAGCACTGACTTCCACTTTGCGGGGTGTCCGCACGACGATCAGGGGGGCCTCCTCCAGGCCTACCCGGCCGATGTCCCGGAGATCGACCGAGGCGCCCTCACCCGGCTGGCGGGCGCCATCGGGACCCGAGCGACAATTGCGGATGGCCCGTCGCGGCAGATTGCCATCGACCTCGATCCGCTGACCGCGCTGGCGCACAGTTGGCACGGGCAGATCGCTGCGGCCCCGCTCGATCTCGACGGCGACATCGGTGCGGTCCTCGACCAGGACGATGACCCGGGCGACCGCATTTTCGATCTGAACGTCCTGGGCCTGTGCCGTGCCGGCCAGCGCGGTTGTCGACAGCAGAGCGGCGGACAGGATGAGTGCGGTTTTCATGGGGGTTCCTCCCTTTCCCAACGTGAGGAAAGGATGCGCGCCCGAGACCGCCCTGTCATTTTAACTCGAGGTCATGACCTCGAATTAATGGACCGGGCCCCGTCGACCGCCCCGACCGCGGGCTCGAAATCGCGCTCGAAGGCCGCGATCCGGTCGGGCATGACGTTCAGCTTTCTGAGGGCCAGCGAGGCCGCCCATCGGGCGACCAGTCCCGCCGCTCCCAGGCGGTCGGTTGATTGCGGCTGAAGGCCCCGCGCCCGGGCGACCGCATTGGTATAGAGGGCGCCGTTGCGGAACCGTGTGGACCAGGTCTGGAACTCGACCGACAGCGACACGCAGAACCGGTCCAGGTTCTCGACCCGGTGCGGCGCATAGAAGGGCCAGGTCAGGGCCTGACCGGGTTCGAGGTCGACGACCCGGGCGTCGGCTTCGAAGCCCCGGGTATACGGAATTTCCTCGGTCGTCTGACGGGCGACGACCTGTTCCATCGCCATCTCCGGCAGGTGCAGTTCATCGCCCGGATAGACGAACACCCGCTTGCGCCCGCGCAGATGAAACAGCACCACGCCCGCCGCGTCGAAGTGATAGGGCACCCGCGCCCTGGGCGACGACAGGATCAGCTGGCCGGCATTGCGGACCGCCTTCAGTCCCGGGTAGCGGGCCTCAATGGTCGCAAACTCGTCCATAGCCGCCTGCCAGAGTTCCGGCCATCCCTGCTCAACCGACCGCAGATTGACCCACAGGCGCCCCTGCTTGATGGCCTCAAGCAGTTCAGGGCCGCTCAGCCGCCCCCGGGCGCCGGTACGAAGGTGCGACTGACCATCGTCGTCATAGTCATAGAGGTTGATGTCAAACAGTTCGGCGGGATAGCGATCCAGCAGCGCCGCCAGAGCTTCGTCCGAGGCAAAGCCCCGGTCGACCAGGGCGTGCGGATGGACGTCGGCGCCCGTGATCGGGCCGGTGTGGCGCGCGGCGAGGGTCTTTTGCAGCATCAGATCTCTCCGGACACTCAGGCCGAGGCCGTCAGAATTTCGGGCGTCTTGCGCAGGGCCGCGCGGGCGGCAACCGCCAGGCCACGCGCCCTTGCCAGGCCATCGACCTCACAGGCCTCAATGGCCGACCAGCGTCGGCGCAGGCTGGTCCGCAGGGCCTCTCCTCGCGCCGGCCCGACCAGGGTTTCCAGCGTCGCCGCCGCAGCGCCGCCCAAACTTGTCTTGAGCCCCGGCTTGCGGATGACCGCCTCGCGCAGCGTCTGCGAGGCATTGCAGAAATATTTTTTGTAGTGTTCGCCACCAAAGCCGAAGTCGAACACGCGATACCCCTGCTCCGCGCCCTGCCGCATGGTCTCGAGGCTCAACAGCACGCCGGGCGAGCAGCGGGCCAGTCCGGGCACATAGGCGGGGAACCAGAAGTGATAATGGCTGTCGGCGTGCAGCGAATATTCGAGGGCGCACAGCCTGTCCCCGGCCCAAAGCGCCGCCATGGACGCGCCGAAGTCGCCCTCCGCCTGCATCAGGGCCTCCAGCAGGCGCACGGTCCAGCCACAGGCGAAGACATCGTGCAGGCCGCTACGGCGATACTGGTCGCGCTTCAGGTCGACGATCTGCTTCAACAGGTCGGTGTCACGCAGGCCCAGCTCGACCCGGACCGGCCCCAGTTCACTCTCCAGACTGCGGCGGGCACGCTCCTTGTCCTTGAAATACTTGCTCTGGGTCGTGCGCCGCTCGGCGTACCACGGGGCAAAGCCGCCCTCCGGCAGAACCGCCATCATCGCCTCACGTACACGGCCGGCGCCGCCCGGCCCGACCCAGCCGCTAACAGTCAGCCGGTTCCCGTCCAGCATATCCGCCACATGGGTTAGCGTGGGGGCCGTCTCCGGGTGGCTGATGATGCCGTGATAGTCATTCATTGGCGCCGCGAGGGGCTGGATGGTGCCGCCGCGCGTCTGATGCGGGAAGAAGCCGACGACCTCCTCACCCCGGTGCAGCACGGCGACGCGTGCGCCCGGAGTCACCCCGGCAGCGATCCGCGTGAACTCGGGCCGGAAGTAGGGACTCGACAGGGCCGGATTGGCCAGGAGCATCTGGTCCCACAGTGCCCAATGATCCGCCGACAGCGCCTCGGCGCCCAGCATCTCGACCTTCAAACCCATCGCCATGTCCGTGCCGTCCGTCCAGCCGGGCGCGACACTCACGCACCCCTCGAACCCGACCCTATCCGGGCAGCCTTGAATCGAAGTTGAGAGCCATGGTGAACGCGACATTAGTGACGCGGGGCCACCGGGACCCGTCTGGCGCCTTGAGCGTTGAGCCGACGCCGGGCACGTTTGCCCTCTCAAAGGACCCTCCCCATGACCGATTCCCGCCCCGATAACCGTTCCGTCGAGAATGAAGACCTGCGCCCCGGCAAGGACGGCGAGCCCCCCCGCCCCGCTACCGAGCCGCGCGGTTCCGAAGGGTCGAGCAACTCGGGCGAGACTGAAACCGACCCGGCCACGGGCGAGCAGAACTGATGCGACCTGCCGGCACCGCTGTTACGCTTCTGGCCATGCTCGCCCTGGGGGCTTGCGTCCCTGTACCGGGCTCGCCATCCATACGGGCGTTTGAGGTGCCGGCGGCCTGCCCGGTCTCCACCGACGGCTTTCAGGCCAATGACGGCCTCGCCCGCAGTCGTACGGCGCTGCGGGCCGGGTCCCTGACCATTCTCGCCGTCGGGTCCTCCAGCATCGAGGGTGTCGGCGCCAGCCGGTCGGAGCGGGGCTATGTCCCCCTGGTGGAGGCAGGCCTGCGTGAGGCCTTCCCTGACGCCCGTATCACTGTCCTCAATCGCGGCATCGGGGGCGAGACGACGGCCGATACAGTCAAGCGCCTTCAGGCCGAGATCGAGGCTGCCCATCCGGACCTGGTGATCTGGCAGCTGGGCACCAACGACATGCTGCGCGACCTGACCCTTGCCTCGGTGGTCAGCGACTTTGAACGGGGCCGCGACATTCTCGATGCCGCCGGCGTCGACGTCCTCCTGATCGACCCGCAGCGCTTGCCCGAGGACACAGAAAACGCGGGCTTCCGGGGCCGAAACGCCCTGCTGGCCGGGGTGTCAGGCACGATCGCCTGGCTTGGCGTACGCGAGGGCTATGCCGTCGCCTCGCGGTTCGGCCCCATGGTCCGCTGGACGCAACTCGAGGGCGGTGGCGTCGGACCGGACGACCTCCACCTCAATGACGCCGGCTATGCCTGCTGGGCCGCCAATACCGTTGCGGGCCTCAGCGGCGCGCTGCGCTGACCGTACCGGTACATCCCGGTCCACCCCCAGCAAAACGGCCCCCGGATTGCTCCGGGGGCCGTTCTGTCTTTCAGCCTGTGGGGCTGATTACTCGGTGATCT
>CAYNDG010000142.1:0-4820 GCA_964395805.1 uncultured Brevundimonas sp. | reverse complement strand
GCCCCCAAGAAGGCCTCGGCCGGTGGCGCCCCAGACATGGGCGGCATGGGCGGCATGGGCGGCATGGACTTTTAGGTCCGGTACCCGGTGGAGGAGCGGGTCGCGTCAGCGGCCCGCGAGTCCGGGCCGGGACGTCCTGCCACTCAGGCTGACACAGAAGAGGCGCTCCGGGAGACCGGGGCGCCTTTTTTGGTATGGGCGTGACAGCGGTGGCGACGCGTGGGTCAATCATCGCGGGCGTACAACGGTCCCTGGCCCTGAACTCGCCCTCCCGCAAAGCTTGTGTATAGTCCGTTCAAGCAGGGGAGGGGCGAGAGCCTGACGTTAGCGGTTCAACGCAAACTCGGACGGATCCTTTTCGTGGTCGTGCCTGGTCGATACTTCGTCAGTCACAGGTTGCCGCTCGCCCGCGCAGCGATGGAGGAGGGTTGGGAGGTGCACGTCGCCACGCCGGTCGGCCTTGATCAGGATGCAATTCGCCACCCCGGAATCACCGTCCACCACATCAATCTGGTGCGAACGATCGGGCATCCGGGCAGGGAGCTCGCAAGTCTGGCCACGCTTTTCAAGCTATGCAGGCAGATACGACCGACCATTATCCATGCCCTAGGTCCGAAGGCCTGTGTGCTAGGCGGGCTGACAGGGCGCGTCCTTGATATTCCGAGCGTGATGGCGAGGGGCGGTATCGGGGCGCCCGAGACAATGCCGGGGCTGAGAAACCGCCTTGCTCGTCACATTATACGCGGGGGCATAGCGCTTAGCCTTTCGGACAAGGCGGTTCTGATAGCCCAGAACGATGATGAGCGTCGAAACTGCCTCATTTTCAAGCGGCACAGGGATCGCTCACAGATTGTGGCTGGTGCCGGTGTCGATTGCGATCTTTTCAGTCCGACCCCGGAGCCCGAAGGGCCTATAAAAGTCTTGTTTCTCGGCCGGCTTCTCCGGAGCAAGGGAGTTGTCGAATACATCCATGCCGCCCGACTGCTGAAGTCAGAGTTCCCCGACGCGCAGTTCCTTATCGCAGGAGGTCTGGACGAAGGGAGTGCGTCGGCAGTCACCCAAGACGACCTGGTCCGATGGCAAGCGGAGGGAGCTGTTAAGTGGCTAGGTCATCGCGCCGATGTCGCGGCCGTTCTTTCCGAATGTCACATTGTCTGCGTGCCCAGCTACGCTGAAGGATTGCCCAAATCCCTGGCAGAGGCCGCTGCGGCGGGCCGCTGCATAGTGACGACGGACGCCCCCGGATGCCGGGACGTCGTCGAGCATGGGGTCAACGGGCTCCTCGTCAGGCCCCGCTCAGTGAACGAGATTGCCACTGCATTAGGCGCTCTTATTCGCTCTGCAGATTTGCGCGCAGCATACGGACTGGCGGGCCGAAAACGTGCGCTCCGACTTTTTGACCAGCGCGTCACCGTCCCCCAAGTCCTTTCGATGTACAGGTCATTGACCCGAGAAAAAGCGAGAATGCTCTCGAAACGAAGAGAGCGATATTTCAGTCGTTTCTACCCCGACCGCGCTTCGGGGTTGGGTTCTCTCATTTTTCGACATGCGGATAAGGAGCGTCTACAAATTTTGCGCTGCGTTGTGGGGGACATGGACAAAGCGACAGTTCTGGATGCCGGATGCGGGGATGGGGTGTTGCTGTCATCCCTTGTCGCGGGACGGCCGCGCCTCATTCAGCTCGAGGATATTTGTACACGGTCAACAGCCTTGGCTTCTCAAGCCCTTTCGGGCAGGGCCGACGAAGTGAGGCCTGTTTGTGGCGACTCACTCGACGGTGGCGGCAAGTTTGAGACGGTTCTCGCAATTGGCGTTCTCGACTATGTCGTTGATTCCATTGACGCTTTCAGGCGCTTGCGAGAGCGCTCGCTAAGAAAACTGGTGGTTACCGTTCCGCGGCATCACGTTCGCAACTGGATCAGGTGGGTATGGTTCAAGGGCCTCGGGATTCCATTCAGCATTCTTTCCCTGCGCCATG
The DNA here is from genome assembly GCA_964395805.1 of uncultured Brevundimonas sp. GTDB lineage: Bacteria > Pseudomonadota > Alphaproteobacteria > Caulobacterales > Caulobacteraceae > Brevundimonas. The sequence goes on along the minus strand of CAYNDG010000142.1, from coordinate 2,842 downwards.
CCCACCTCATGGCCAGCGCCCCCGGTCATCACTACCAAGTTGTGAAGGGACCGTTTGAGTGGGTAATCACGTCGAACGTCGAGAATGGCGGGGGCACAGATGCCGAGCATCCGTGAAGCAACAGGCAAGAAAGTTCTCGTCATTGCCCCTCACGGGGATGATGAAGTTCTAGGTTGCGGAGGCATGGTGGCGCGCGCGCGCGCTGAAGGGGCGCTTGTCACGATTATCATCATGGCCGCTGGCGGCGTTCACAACTATCATTTGGCTGTCGAGGCTTCACTGGATCAACGCCTTGAAGAGATACATGCGGCATCGAAGATTCTGGGCGTCAGCGGCACAAGGGTGCTGTTCCCGGGGCACGAAATCCGTCTGGAAGCACTGCCGATGCTTCATCTTGTTTCAGCGCTTGACGAGGCGCTGGCCGCCCAGGCCTATGACGAATGCTACATCCCAGAGCCAAGCCATAACCTCGACCATACTCTCACCCATCAGGCAGCATTGGGTGCCTTCAGGCTCGGCTCAAACAACACCCCTCCGTTGATCGCAACGTACGAAGGCACTCGTTCAGGCTGGCAATCCCCGATGGGCGCCGGTGGCGACTTCCTCGTAAACATCAGCGCGACAATCGACGTAAAACTCGCCGCGCTCTCGGCGTATGGGTCGCAAATACGGGAGTATCCACACCCTACGTCGCTTGAGGCGTCGAAGCGGTTGGCCGCTCTAAGGGGCATGGAGGCCGGGGTCGACTATGCTGAACGATTCCGAATCCTGCGGCTCGTGCGGGTCTGAACGTGAGGGTTCTCACATTAGCGGGTTGGGAGGCCTTCCAGCGTCTCCTCGCTGTTCTTCTAATGGTTCCGGCGACCTTGGTCGTCCTGCCGTTCGCAATACTGATTCAAATCCGCTCGCCTGGCCCTCTCGTGCATGCGTCCGTTCGCGAAGGGCTCGGTGGTGCAGAGTTTAGAATGTTCAAACTGCGGACTATGATTCCGGATTCGGAGGATCACTTGCTTGCCTTTTTTGAAAAGGCGGCTGGAGCTGAGGAAAACTGGCGAAGATTCGGCTTCGTTGCCAATGATCCTCGAATTGCCGGCCCTGCCGCACAGGTCGCTCGTCGTTTCAGCATCGATGAACTACCGCAGCTTCTAAACGTCGCGAGGGGGGAAATGAACCTGATTGGTCCTCGCCCCATGCCTACGGACATGGTGAAGTCCATGTCGCCAGTGGACCGGTCGGCGCGTCGCACACTCAAGCCCGGGATGACAGGTCTCTGGCAGGTGTCGGGACGCAGCAATCTTCCTATCCAAATGATGGGGCGACTCGATCATCGATACGTGGACCGCCGAAGTATCGCTCTGGACATTGTCATTCTGATCCGAACATTTGCGGCCGTCGTAAAAGGTGATGGAGCGTATTGACCGCTCCCTCGCCCTCATCCATCGGGCCGCATGACCTATGCCTTGCCCGTTGATCCTGAGCGGTATGCGGCCTTTCTGGGGGTGATGGCGGTGCTGGCGATCACACCGGGGCCGGCCAATCTGTTCTCGATCGCCAATGGCATGGCGCGCGGGCGGCGGGCCGTGGTGGTCGGGGTGCTGGGCATGAGCCTGGCGACGCTGGTGTGGTTTACGGCGGCGGCGCTGGGGCTGGGGGCGCTGGTGCTGGCCTTTCCGGCGGCGTTCCGGGTGATCGCTGTGGGCGGGGCGCTGTATGTGGCCTGGCTGGGCGGCAAGGCGCTGTGGGGGGCTGTGCGCGGCGCGGTGCCGGGGAAGGCGGAAGCGATTGAGGGGCGGCCGAGCCTGACGCTGGGGCGCAGTGCATTCTTCGATGGCTTCATGGTGCAGCTGGCCAACCCCAAGGCGGTGCTGTTCTTTACTGCCGTGCTGCCGCCGTTTCTGGATCTGGGGCGGCCGCTGGGGCCGCAGCTGGCGCTGTTCGCGCTGGCGACCGTCGGCATGGATATGATCACCATGAATGCCTATGGCCTGGGCGGGGCGGCGCTGGCGCGGCGGATGACGGCGCCGGGGTTCCGGCGGGGATTTGATGCGGCCGTGGGGGTGCTGTTGCTGGCGGCGGCGGTGCTGATCGGGCTGAGGCTGTAGCGGTTGGGGTTGCGGAACCGGGGCCGTTCAGGCGCCGTTCAGGTGGAAAGGCCTTGGCTGGGCCCAGCCAACCTCTTGTTTTGGATGACGGGTGAGCGCACCTGTTATGCGGACGCCCTCGCTTTCGGAGATGGATATCATGCCTCGCTCGAACATTCGCCGCCCTGCCCTGTTTGTGGTGGCCGCCAGCGCCCTGGCGCTGACGGTCGCGGCCTGTGCCACGCCGACCCCCTATGGACCCATGCAGCCCGGACGCGCCGGCGGCTATGCCGAGCAGCGGCTGGAGGCCAATCGCTTCCGCGTGGCCTTTGCCGGGAACTCTGTGACCTCGCGCGAGCAGGTCGAGATGTCGCTGCTGCTGCGCGCCGCCGAGCTGACGGTGCAGGAGGGCTATGACTGGTTCGCCACGGTCGAGCGGGCCACGGACCGCGACACCCGCTATGTCGGCACGCGCGACCCCTTCTATGACCCCTATTACCGGGGCTGGAACCCCTACTGGCGCTTCTATCGCGGCGGCAGCTGGAGCCGGCTCGACCCTTACTGGAACGATGTGAACATCCGCCAGATCGACCGGTTCGAGGCGACCTCGGAAATCGTCATGGGCCGGGGACCGAAGCCCGCGGGCGACCCCAATGCCTTTGACGCCCGCGACGTGATCGCCAACATCGCCCCGCGCGTGACGCGCTAGGACGACGGGAGCGCCCCGGCCGGGTCAGCCCAGGCAGGCTAGCCCAGTCGGG
>CAYNDG010000141.1:0-4873 GCA_964395805.1 uncultured Brevundimonas sp. | reverse complement strand
CCATCACCGGCCAGAGCGCTTTCTGAGCCCGACGTCAGGAAGTATCAGGCGCGCCCACCGGCCCGTCGGCCGAACATTGTCTTTCCGGGACAGGGGCCTATCCTCTGCGCGAGCGGGGAGGCGGGGCGATGGACGAGGCGAATCAGACGGACACGACGGCGGGCGAGGATGCGTTCGCCCAGCTGGCCGACCTGTTCAGCGGCATGATCGCCCTGCTGCTCGAGGACGAGCCCGCCCTGTCCGAACACGTCGCCAGTCGCCTGACACGGGCTGGCTTTGCGCGCGTCGACCGCGTCGAATCGGGCGAGCAGGCGCTCAGGGCCGCCGCCGATACCCCCTATGATGTCCTCATTCTTGACCGGCTGACGGCGGGCCTGGACGGCCTCGAAACCCTGAAGCGCATCCGGGCGGGCAGGGGCCCGTCTGCCGATTCCCCGGCCCTGATGCTGACCGCGCTGGGCGCCGAGCGGCAGAAGGTCGAGGGCCTGCTGGGCGGGGCCGATGACTATCTGGCCAAGCCCGTCGGTGATGAGGAACTGCTGGCCCGCATCGCCGCCCAGTTGCGCCGTGCCGGTGGGCGGTCGAGAGGCAATGGCGGTGACGTGACCAATGGCCCCTTCACCCTGTCGCCCGGTGCCCGGACCCTGCAGATCAGGGGCGCGGACGGCGCCCGGCGGGCAATCGACCTTTCCCCGCTGGAGTTCGCCATCATCTGTGAACTGATGACCGCGCGCGGCCAGCCGGTGACCAAGACCATGCTCTGGGACAAATGCTGGGTGGAGTGGAATTTCCTGCCCGACAATTTCGTCAACATCATCGATGCGCGGATCAGCGCCCTCCGACGCCGGCTCAAGGATCAGTGCCCGGAAGTGCCAGAGTCCATGCATCCGCTGATCGTCTCAGCGCGCAGCCAGAGTCTCGTGTTCCGCGACCTCGACGGCCAGGGCTGAGCCGGGATGAAGCAGCTTCTCTCCGGCCTCGGCGGGTGGCTGTCGCGGCGAACCACGGCCCAGCTGTCGATTGCGATAGCCGTTCTGGCGGCGCTCGCCCTCTCGGGATCGGTGATTATCACGGGGCAGGCGGTCCGCGCTGACCAGCGCCAGAAGGCGGCGCTTGCGGCCCTCGCCGACTATGCCGCCATGGTCGACAAGCTGGGGGTCCAGGCCTGGGTGGGCGCCGATCAGATCACCGAGGCCGATGCCGCCTATTTCTCGGCCTGGCTGACGGCCTTCCAGTCCGGCCCCAACCGCGAGGATCGCACGCTGGAAGAGGTCTGCCGCACGGGTCGCGGCGGGGCCGGGGTGCGCTTCATCCGGGCCCCGACCGGCAAGCCGGCCGGACTGGCCGAACTGGAGGAGGCGAAGGCCCGCCGCCTACCGGCCCTCGGCGAGGACGTCTATGCGGTGCGGCTTCCGGCGGGCACCCTTTGTCCGGGCCGCGACGTCGAGGTCGTGGTCGTCAAACGTCAGACCGGAGCGCTTCAGGTCATCGTCGGCCGGGTCGTGGATCGCGCGGGTGAGGCCTGGGGTCGGGCGGCCCTGATCGTGGGTCTCAGCGGCCTGCTGATCCTGGTCTCGGGCCTGACGGCGGCCGTCTTTGCCCGGCGGCGGCTGGGGCAGGCCCTGGCCGAGGTCAGTGCCTCGCTGGACCGGGCCGCCATGGGCGACTTCTCGCGTCGCCCGCCGGTCGACGACATCGCGCCCGAGCTTCGCCCCCTCAGCGTCCGGGTCAACGCCACGCTCGACCGGCTGGAAGAGCTGCTGGGCTGGCTGCGCGATTCCTCGGACCAGCTGGCCCATGATTTCCGCACGCCCCTGGCCCGCGCCACCGCACGGCTGGAGAGGCTCGAGGAGGCCGACCGCGCCGACGAACGCGCCCGTCTGGTCAAGCTGGCCGGAGACGACCTGCGGCATCTGACCCGGGCCATGAACGAGACCCTGGCCCTGCGGGACGGCTCCGCCTGGGTGTTCGAAAGGGTTCAGCTGGACGAACTCGCTCGCGCCACCCTCGACCTTTACGAGCCTCTCGCCGAGGCGCGGAGTATCCGGCTGGAGGGCGAGATGGAGCCCGCCACCCTGCTGGGCGTCCGCACCCTGCTTCAGCGCGCCATGACCAATCTCGTGGACAATGCCGTCAAATTCTCGCCGGACGGTGCGACAGTGCGGCTGATCACGCGCACGACGGAGACCGGCGTCGAATTCGCGATCGCCGACGCCGGACCCGGCATGCAGGCCACCCGGTCAGACCACACCCCGGAAAACGGCGCGCCGACCCCTCGGGAGTCCGGGAGCGTCAACAGCCACGGTATGGGCCTGCCGTTCGTGCGGGCGGTCGTGCGGCGGCACGGGGGTGTGCTGACGATCCGTGACGCCGGGCCGGGGACCATCGTCACGGCGCGTTTCTCACGCTAAGACAGGCCAGGAACCGGATAAGGGGAATGCGATGCGTCGGTCTGTCCTGCTGAAACTGTCGGTCGCGGCCGTTCTGGTCACCGGTGTGGCGAGCGTGCCGCTTGATGTCGCCCGGGCCCAGGCCACACCCCTGCCCTATGATGAAGCGCGTGGCGTCTTCAGCTTCGCCGAGGGGCTCGAGCGCACCCTGCCGGCGGTCGTCCAGGTGACCACGCTCGGCCAGTCCAGCGGCCCCCGTTCGGAGAGCACCGAGGCCCAGCCCGTCTCGACCGGGTCCGGCGTCATCATCGACGCCGGTCAGGGCATCATCGTCACCAATCATCATGTCATCGAGGGCGGCTCCAAATTCACGGTCGACCTCGCCGATGGCCGCCTGTTCGACGCGGTGCTGATCGGATCGGACAAGGCAACCGACATCGCCGTCCTCAGGATCGAGGGCACGGGCCTTGCCCAGGTCGAGGTGACCGACTCCGATACCTTGCGCACGGGCGACCTGGCCTTTGCCGTCGGCTACCCGCTGGGGCTCGACCAGACCCTGACCATGGGGGTCATTTCGGGCCTCAACCGGTCGGGCCTCGGCGATGCCGTCGAGGACTATATCCAGACCGATGCGGCGGTGAACTCGGGGAACTCCGGCGGCCCCCTGCTGGACAGCCGCGGTCGGCTGATCGGGATCAATACGTCCATCCTTTCAGGCGGAGGGGGCGGCAACGACGGCATCGCCTTTGCCGTCCCAACCCGCATCATGCTTTATGTCGTCGGCCAGATTCGCGAGTTTGGCGAGGTCCGTCGGGGCGAGATCGGCGCCATTCTGGGGTCGCTGAATGCCAAGACCGCGCGGGAACTGGGCCTCAACATTGTCCGCGGCGCTGTCATCCGGGATGTCGCGCCCGGCTCCCCGGCCGAGGCGGCAGGTCTTCGTCCGGGTGATGTGATCCTCCGCATCCACTCCCGACCCGTCGCCAATGCCGGGTCGGTTCTGGCCACGGTCGGGGTGGCGACGCCGGGCAGCCGGCTGGACGTGGACTATCTCAGGGACGGGGCCGAGCGCCGCGGCACGGTGACGGTGGAAACGCCCCGCCCCGGCCAGGTCGCCCTTGGAACGCAGGCCCTGATCGCCTGGGGTGCCGGCTACCGCGAGGCCCGCAGTGGCGAGCGTGGTGGCCAGGAGCACCGGATCGTGGTCGAGGCGGTCGAAGGCGGCACGCCGTCGGCCACGGCCGGCCTCGTCGCCGGCGACCTGCTGGTGTCCGTGAATGGTCGCGAGGTATCCAGCCTTGCCGCCCTCGCCCGGGCGCTGGAGACGGACCGACGTCCGATCCGGCTGCGGGTTCATCGCGCGGGCGAGCCGGTCGAGCTGACGCTCAATCCCTGAGTTTGACGGTCTGTGGAGCCCCGGGGGTAAGGCTGGCGGGGACCGGGTGAGGGTCCCCGCCAACGCAAACGCCCGCTCCGGCCGGGGGGGAGGGGGGAGTGGCCGAAACGGGCGTCGCTCGCTTGGAGAAAGCGTCGGCCCGCTGAAACCCATCGGGGAGAAACCCGGGGGGCTGGGGGGGCTGTTCAGGATCCAGGATCGCTCCGGGCTCCAACGGGCCGATGTGGTCTTGTCGCTCCGCAAGGGGGCGGGCGAAGGACCAAATGGGGGCGTTTTCGTGACCGGTCCATTTTCTCCGATAGTCATGGTTTTCCGGTCGCGGCGGCGTGACCCGGGGCCCTCTGGCCTTTGCGGCAGAGCGCGCTAGGATTCCTTCATGAGCAGTGCGCCGCAGGACAGTTCAGGGTCTCTCCCCGCCCGGGGCCCGGTCTTCTTCGAGCGACGCGAGCTGGACCAGCTTCTCAGGGTCTACGGGCGCCTCGTCGCGACCGGCGACTGGCGCGACTACAGCCTCGTGGGCGGGGCCGATGTGGCCGAGTTCGCCGTCTATGCCCGTTCGGGCGACGCGCCCCTCTACCGGATCGAAAAACGGCCCGCGCTCCAGACGCGTCAGGGCCAGTGGGCGGTGATCGGTCAGGGCGGACAGGTGCTCAAGCGCGGCCGCGACCTGGCCCAGGTGCTGCGCGTCTTCGACGCCCGCCGGTTTCAGGTACTGGAATAAGAGCCGCTGAAATAGCTCTCTCCGTTGCCCCGGCGTAGGCCGGGGCCCAGCTCGCAGGCACGGCGCTCTGGAACTGAATCTGGATCCCGGCCTTCGCCGGGAAGACGGAGACCTTTGGGCCCACCAGACATCTGACGGGAACTCAGCCGCACGAAAAGGGCCCCGGCGTGTCCACCGGGGCCCTCAAGGGTCTTGCGCTCAAGCCGCGAGCGTCCGCGACGCGAGCATAGCGCTATGAAAACTGCCCTATTCGCGGCCGCCCAGCAGGGCCAGCAGGAACTGGAACAGGTTCACAAAGTTGATAAACAGGCGCAGCGCGCCAAAGCCGGTGGCCACGCCCAGCGCCGCCTGGTCTCCGCCCATCGC
>CAYNDG010000140.1:0-5019 GCA_964395805.1 uncultured Brevundimonas sp. | reverse complement strand
TGGTCGGCTACACCAATGCGGGCAAGTCGACCCTGTTCAATCACCTGACCGGGGCCGAGGTGATGGCAAAGGACCTGCTGTTTGCCACCCTCGACCCGACCCAGCGCCTGATCCGCCTGCCGCAGGGTCGGTCGGCCCTGATCGCCGACACCGTGGGTTTCATTTCCGACCTGCCGCACGAGCTGGTCGAGAGCTTCCGCGCCACGCTGGAGGAGGTCGCCGAGGCGGACCTGATCCTGCACGTCCGCGACATCTCGAGCCCCGAGACCGACGCCGAGGCCAGGGACGTCGAGGAGGTTCTGGCGCGCATCACCCCCGGCGAGGGTGAGGAAGAGGGCAGGCTTCAGGGACGCACCCTTGAGGTCTGGAACAAGATCGACCGCCTTGACCCGGAGATGCGCGCCGCCATGCTCGCCCGCGCGGCGACCGAGGGTGCCGTTGCCGTCTCTGCCCTTACCGGCGCGGGGCTGGAGACGCTGCGTCAGGTGATCGCCGGACGCATCGACAGCGATCCCGAAATCGACCTGACCCTCGAGCCCCAGGACGGCGAGGCTCTCGCCTGGCTGTACGAACACGGCCGGGTCACGGCGCGAACCGAAGATGCCGAGGGGCGCCTGCGGATCACCGTCCGCCTCTCCGAATCCGCCCTCGGGCGTTATGCGCGGACCTTTGGAACCGGCTGATGTCGCTGATCGAGACCACCCTGTTCCTGCTGCTGGCCGTGGTGGTGTCAGGGTCGGTCGCGCGTATCACCCGGATCGCCCTGCCGCTGGTCCAGATCGCGCTGGGCGCCGTGATCGTGCTGGTCACCGGCCGGACCGTCGACCTTGAGCCCGACATCTTCTTCCTCCTCTTCCTGCCGCCGCTGCTGTTCCTCGATGGATGGCGGTTTCCCAAGGAGGACCTGTTCCGGGATGGCGAGACCATCCTCGAGCTGGCCCTGGGCCTCGTCCTTTTCACCGTGGTGGGTCTGGGCCTGCTGATCTGGTGGATGATCCCCGAGATGCCGCTCGCCGTGGCCTTTGCCCTCGCGGCCATCCTGTCTCCCACCGACCCGGTCGCGGTCCAGGCCATCGCCGCGCGCGTGCCCATGCCCAAACGGATGATGCGCATCCTCGAGGGTGAGTCCCTGCTGAACGACGCGACCGGCCTGACCTGCATGCGGCTGGCCGTGGCGGCGGCGACGACCGGCACCTTTGCCCTGGGTGAGGCCGTCGCCGCCTTTACCTGGCTGGCCTTCACCGGAATTGCGGTCGGCGCTGCCGTGACCTATGCGATCATCGCGACCAAGACCTGGATCACCCGCCGCTGGGGCGAGGATGTCGGTGCCCAGATCCTGATCAGCCTGCTCATCCCCTTCGCGGCCTATGCGGGGGCCGAGGCGATCGGCGGGTCCGGCATTCTGGCGGCCGTGGCGGCGGGCGTGACCATGAGCTTCGCCGAGCGGGGCACGGCGTCCGGCCAGTCCCTCGCCACCACCCGCATCCGCAGGGCTGTGGTGTGGGACACGGTCCAGTTCGTCGCCAACGGCCTGATCTTCGTGATCCTTGGCCAGCAGATGCCCTCCATCATGGCGCGCGCCGCCGAGGTTGTGGCCGGCACCTCCCGGCCCGAAGTCTGGTGGCTGGCGATCTATGTGGCCGCCATTGTCGCGACCCTCGCGGCCCTGCGCTTCATCTGGGTATGGACCTCGCTGCGGTTCAGCCTGTTCCGGCGTCGCAGGGGCCCTCCGCCGAAGATCGGATTGCGGCTGACCCTGGTCATGTCTCTGGCCGGGGTGCGCGGCGCGATCACGCTTGCGGGCATTCTGACCATCCCCTTCACGCTCGGCGACGGCTCGGCCATGCCCTCCCGCAATCTGGCGATCTTCCTGGCTGCCGGGGTCATCATCGTGTCGTTGCTGCTCGCGACCGTTGCCCTGCCGCGGCTGCTCAAGAACGTCGAACTGCCCCCCGAGCCCTCGACCGATCGGGAAGAGGATCAGGCCCGGATCGCGGCGGCAGAGGCTGCCCTGAAAGCCATCGATTCCACTGCCCACTCCATGGCGACCGGCAAGGCCAACCCCGACCTCTATTCCGACATCGCCAGTCGGCTGATGTCCGTCTATCGCCGACGCATCGAGGCCCGATCGCTTGGCGAGGGCGATGACGCCAGACAGCTGAAACAGGGCGACGCCATCGAACGGCGGTTGCGTCTGGTCGCCCTGGCCGCCGAACGCGAGGAAATCACCCGCCTGATGCGGGCCCGCACCCTCAACGACGAGGTCGGACGGCGCCTGATCCGCGAGGTTGATCTGATGGAGTTGCGCTACCGCTGACGGAGGCCATGCCGGTCAGGGTCTTGCAGGGCGCGGGGCAACATCGACCCCCTGCCTCGAAAGCCTCCCGTAATGGCACAGATCATCGCCACCCGCCGTCCCGCGACGGACCTTCCCGACGGGGAAGCTGCCGTCTGGCGTGCCTTTCAGGGACAGCAGCCGGCCTTTGCCAATCCGCTGATGGGGCCGGACTTTGCGCGTGCCGTCGGCCGCGTCCGCGACGATGCCGAGGTCGTCACCTACAGTCGGGGCGACGAGATTGTCGGCTTCCTCGGTCTTCATCGGCGTCCGGGAGGCTTCGCCCGCCCGCTCGGTGCCCCCTTTTCCGACTATCACGCCCTGATTACCGGCCCGGCGCCCGGCATGGATGGCCCGCAGGCCCTGGCCCTCGCCGGTATAGGCGCCTTCCGCCACGTCGGCCTGGTCGATCCCCATGGCCTGTTTCCGCCGGTCGGGACCGGGCCGGATGCCTTCGCCATCCAGACGCCCGAAGGTCCCGAGGTGCATCTGGAGGCCATGCGCGCCGCCAGCCCCAAAAAGTTCAAGAACTGGCGCCGCCTGTCCAATCGCCTCGCTGAGCTGGGGCCCTTGCGCTTCGAACAGGGCCGGTCGCGCGACGACCTCGAGGCTCTGTTGACCTGGAAGTCCGAACAGTTCGAGAGGACAGGGTTGCAGGACGTCCTGCGCCCGCTCTGGGTGCGCGCCCTGATGACCGACCTTTTCCAGACCGATACCCCCGATTTCCGGGGTCTGATGCTCACCCTGCACGCGGGCGATACGCTGGTGGGCGGTCATTTCGGCGTGTTCGGACACGGCACCTATCACCCGTGGATCGCCTCGACCAATCCGTCGCTGGCGCAGCTGTCGCCGGGCAATGCCTTCCTCGATCAGGCCATCCGCGCCATGCCCCGGCTGGGCATCACGACCTATGATCTCGGACCCGGCCACGACCACTACAAACAGCCCTGGGCCTCGATCCGCAAACAGGTCGGCGTCGGCCTGACCCTGGTCGAGGGCCGGGGCCGGGGCCTGATGACCCTCGGCTCGACCGACTGGGCGACGGGCGCCGACATTGCGCCGCTGGCCAAGGTGCGCCGCCGTCTGGACCATATCGCCGCGCTTGACCCCACGCCGGCGGGCCGGGCCGTGGCCCTTGTCCGGGCCATGCGCGCCATTCCGCGACGCTTCGGACCCGGCGCCGCGACCGAGGTCTAGTGGCCCGGTCTTACGCCGGTTCGACCACCACGGCCGTGCCATAGGCCAGAACCTCGGTGATGCCCGGCATGATCTCATTGGCGTCATAGCGCATGGCCAGGATGGCATTGGCGCCCATGCCCTTCGCGTCTTGCAACAGCGCCTCATAGGCTTCCTGCCGGGCGGCCTCGGCCAGTTTGACGTAGGCGCCCACGCGCCCGCCGACCATCGACTGCAGCCCGCCGATGGCGTCCGACACGATGTTGCGCGAACGCGCGGTGATCCCGCGCGTCATGCCCAGCACTCGCACAATGCGGTGTCCGGGCAGGTCATTGGTGGTGACGACGATCATTTGGCTCTCCGGTCCAGGGTGCGAAACACACAGGGGTGGTCGTCCTTCTCGCCCGCATCATGCGCCTCGGACGCCACCTCGACAAAGGCCGCCTCGTCAAAGGCTGGAAACAGGGTGTCACCCTCGGGCTCCGCCTCGACCTCGGTCAGGTACAGCCGATCGGCCCGGTCCAGCACGGCCTCATACAGCTGTGCCCCGCCGATCACGCAGATCTAGTCGACCCCGTCCTCGCGCGCCTGTTCGCGCGCCATCTCCAGCGCCTCTGACAGCTGGTACAGACGACCGCCCCCTTCGCCTCAAAGCTTTCGTCGCGGGTCAGCACGATGTTCAGCCGGCCGGGCAGGGGCCTGAGCGGCAGGCTCTCCCACGTCGTCCGCCCCATCAAACACGGCTTGCCCATCGTCACCGCCTTGAACCGCTGCAGATCCCCGCGCAGCCGCCAGGGCAGATCGCCGTCCCGCCCGATCACGCCATTCCGCGCCCGGGCCGCGACGAGGGACAGTCGAGGGCGGATCATGCGGGTGCCTTCTCCAGCCAGTGCAGCCATTTCCGCTGCATCGCCGCTTCCAGATCGATGCCCGCGCTGTCGCAATAGATCAGCAGCATGCCCAGCACATCCGCCGCCTCATCGCCCAGCTTTCCCGCATCCGCCACGCCCCGCGCCCGCCCGCTCATCCGCAGATGCTCGGCCGTCAGCTCGCCCAGCTCCTCCTGCAGCTTCAGCAGGGCCCAATCGCGGTCCCGCTCGATGCCATGCTCGGCCGCATAGATGTCGGATATACGCAGGACGTCGGCCTGCAGCGCCTTGATGTCCATCAAACCGCGACCACGGCCTTGATGTGGGGCCAGGGGTCATAGCCCTCCAGCGTCACGTCCGACAGTTCATAGGCGAACAGGTCGTCGCGCGGGGCGAGGGTCAGGGTAGGGAAGGGGCGCGGCGCCCGCGACAGTTGCTCCTCCGCCTGATCCAGATGGTTCAGATACAGGTGCACATCCCCGAAACTATGGACGAATTCGCCGGGCTCCAGCCCCGTCACCTGGGCGATCATCAGGGTCAGCAGCGCATAGCTGGCGATGTTGAACGGCACGCCGAGGAAGATATCGGCCGAGCGCTGGTACAGCTGGCAGCTCAGCTTGCCGTCGGCGACGAAGAACT
>CAYNDG010000139.1:0-5028 GCA_964395805.1 uncultured Brevundimonas sp. | reverse complement strand
CTGAAAGGCCCCGCGCCCCCGGTCGGTCAGGGCGATCTGGCCGACGAACAGGATCATCGGCGTGGAATCCTGATGCGCCGTATGCACGCCGATCGAGGCATGGGTCGCGCCCGGTCCGCGCGTGACCATGCAAACACCGGGCTTGCCGGTCAGCTTGCCGTACGCCTCGGCCATATTGGCGGCGCCCGCCTCGTGCCGGCAGGTAATCACGCGGATCTGGTCGCGTACATCGGCCAGCGCATCCAGCACCGCCAGATAGCTTTCCCCCGGCACGCAAAAGACGGTGTCGATGCCGTTGACGACCAGGGTCTGGACCAGCCGGTGGGCGGCGCTTGTACGGGCGGTGTGTGCGGAATGGCTCATGCTCTGCTGCTAGCAGATCACGGCTGGTCTTGACCATCGGCCCGCCGTGCAACCCGTCGGGGGCATCGGCGTTTCAGCTTGACCATAACGGAGCTTGACCATGCGCAAGATCATCACCCTCGCCCTCATCGCCTCGGCGCTCGCCGTTTCGGCCTGCAACACCATCTCCGGCATCGGTCGCGACGTCCAGGCCGTGGGCAGCGCCGTCAGCAGCGGCGCGGAAGACGCGAAAAACTAGGCCTCGGCCTCATAGTCGACCCGGTCGAGGTAAAGCCCCTCGGCCGGGGCCACGGGGCCACAGGCGGCCCGGTCGCGCGCCGCCAGCACCCGCTCCACGTCCTCGACCGCCCAGCGCCCCAGCCCGACCTGCACCAACGTCCCGGTCATGGAGCGCACCTGCCGGTGCAGGAAGCTGCGCGCCGCAAACACCAGATGCACCTCCTCGCCGACCCGAGCGACCCGCGCCACGTCCAGCGTCTTTTCCGGTGAGGCCGACTGGCAGTTCACATCGCGGAAGGTCGTAAAGTCGTGCAGACCGACCAGCGCCTGCGCCGCCCGGTTCATGGCTTCGGCATCCAGCGGCTGTTTCACATGCCATACCCGCTTCCGGTCCAGCGCCGGCGGGGCCGGGCGGTTCAGAATTCGGTACAGATAGCCCCGGCCCGTCGCCGAAAACCGCGCATGCCAGTCGTCGGACACGCGGCGACAGTCCAACACCGCGACCGGCTCATCCATCATATGGGCGTTCACGGCATTCATGACCGTCCGCTCGGGCCAGTCGCGCGCCAGATCCACATGCACCGTCTGGGCTGTGGCGTGGACGCCCGTGTCGGTCCGCCCTGCCGCCGCGATCCGCACCGCCTCGCCGCTGAAGGCCAGAATGGCGCGCTCCAGCGTGCCCTGCACCGTCGGCAGGTCGGCCTGGGCCTGAAAGCCGCAATAGCCCGAGCCGTCATATTCCACCGTCAGCCGGTAGCGGGGCATAGATGTCTCCCCTACCGCTCGCCGCGCGGCGGCTCGCTGCTTGAGGGGAGGCGGGCGCCAACCTGAATGGCAAAGCCCCTGAGCATATCCTCCGCGCTCTGGGCCGCCTTGCCCGGGCGCTGCACCCGCTCCAGCCGCACCGCACCGCTTCCGCAGGCGATGGTCAGGACGTCATCCAGAACGGTGCCCGGCGCGCCGGACCCGTCCGCGAGGCCGGACATCAGCGCCTTGATCCGCACCGGCTCGTCCTCGCCCGCCACTTCGAACCAGGCCCCGGGAAAGGGTGACAGGCCGCGAATGTGGGCATCCACCTCGGCCGCTGGGCGGGTCCAGTCGATCCGCGCCTCGGCCGGGGTGATCTTTTTGGCATAGGTGGGTTCGCCGACCTGTTCGACCGGCTGGCCGCCGCCGCGCTCCAGCGCCGCCAGCGCCCGGGGCCACAGCCCGGCCCCGATGTGCGCCATCCGCTCTGACAGGCTGGCCGCCGTATCGCGCGGGCTGATGCCCAGCCGTTCCGACAGCAGCACCGGCCCTTCATCCAGCCCCTCGGACATCTGCATGATCTGGACGCCGGTCTCGGCGTCGCCGGCCATGATGGCGCGCTGGATCGGCGCCGCCCCTCGCCAGCGCGGCAGCAACGACCCGTGCAGGTTCAGACACCCCAGCCGGGGCGTCTCCAGCACCTCACGCTTCAGAATCTGGCCATAGGCGACCACACATGCAGCATCCAGATCCAGCGCGCGAAACGCCTCAATGGCCTCGGGGGCCTTCATCGATTCCGGCGTGAACACCGGCAGGCCCAGGGTTTCGGCGAATTCCTGAACGGGGGAGGGGGCCAGCTTCATGCCCCGCCCGCGCGGCCTGGGCGGCTGCGAATAAACGGCCACCACCTCATGCCCCGACGCCACCAGCTCGGCCAGCGAGGGCACCGCAAACGCGGGCGTTCCCATGAAGGCCAGGCGCATCATCATATCCTGAGTAGTCGGAGAAAACTCGCGCCCTCAAGCAGCGAGCAACCGCGTTGCGAGCGATAGGGCAAGAAAATGCCTTTTACTCCCAGCGTGTCGAAACGCCGCCGCCCTCGTCCCATTCGCCGCCGGTGTCCAGCGAGTCAAAGTCCAGCAGCCGGTCGATGATCACACCCGCGATCACGCCCAGCGCGCCGACGGCCAGCAGGGTCGCGACACTGCCGATGCCGATCTTCTCCGACCGGGTCAGGCGACGCCGCCCGGTGGGATCGACGATCCGGTCGCGCGAACGCTTCAGGGGGGTACGGGCGCGTCGGGTCATCAGGCGGCCATCCTCGCAACCTTCTTGACCTTGGCCACGGCCCGCTCGCGCTTCAGCCGCGACAGATGGTCAATGAACAGCACGCCGTTCAGGTGGTCCATCTCGTGCTGTATACAGACCGCATAAAGGCCGTCGACCTCTTCCTCGACGCTCTTGCCGTTGTAATCCAGATACCGGATGCGCACCCGGGCGGGCCGCTGGACCTCATCGAAATACTCGGGGATCGACAGGCAGCCCTCTTCGTATGGGGCGGTTTCCTCGGAGGTCCAGAGGATCTCCGGATTGACGAAACAGCGCGGATTCTTGCGGTCCGCATCCTCGGCGTCCTCGGCCACATCTGGCTTGTCGGCCAGGTCCATGACGATCACCCGGCGCAGGTCGCCGATCTGTACGGCCGCCAGGCCGATACCCGGCGCGGCGTACATGGTCTCCAGCATGTCATCCATCAGGGTGCGCAGCTCATCGGTCACCGGTCCCTCGACCGGTTCGGACACGCGCTTCAGAACCGCCAGATCAGCGGCGTTATCGATGGTCAGGATACGTCGAATGGCCATGGGGTCGAGGTAGGCGCGATACCCCCAAAGGTCAAGATTTCCGGCTGTCGCAGGGTCGTTGTAGAGCCCGTTGTAACCATTTTGCGGAACACTGCCGCGGATGAGTCATGCGGCCCTTCCGTTCCAGTTCTTCGACGCCGTCGCCTCGCACGAGCGGTTTGCATCCGGCCGTCCGGGCGGGCTGCGCCTGATTTTGCGCTTCGGGAATCTGGGCGGCGTCATGCTGCAGCAGCGCGATCTGCGCGGGGCCGATCTGACCGGCTGCAACCTCGAAGGCGGGCGCCTCGCCGCGGCCCGGCTCGATGAGGCGACCCTCTACTGCTGCGACCTGACACGGGCCGATCTGCGGGCAGCCAATCTTGCCAATGCCGATCTGCGTGGCGTCAGCCTCAGGGCAGCAAACCTTTACGGCGCCTGCCTCGATGGGACCGATTTCCGCGATGCTCGCCTCGCCAAGGTTCAGGCGGACGGTTTGTTCAAGGTGTGGAGCGCCGATCCGGAGCGCGAGGCCCGGCGCTTCGGCGTGGACGGGGAAGTCCGCCTCGGTGTTGACTTCCGCCATGCGTCGATGAAGCGGGCGCGACTGGGCGGGGCCCGACTTCAGGGCGCGGATTTCAGCGGGGCCAATCTGAGCGGCGCCTCGCTCGATGCCGCCGTGCTTGAGGGGGCGGTCTTCAGCGACACTATCCTGACCGGCGTCAATCTCGAAAGGGTCCACCTCGACCCGGCGACCCTCGCCGGATGTGTGCTGGACCCGGATCCCGAGGCCCTCGCCCGATCAGCGCAGCTCCGCGAGGCCATCGACCGGTTCGAGAGCCGGGTCGTGGGTGGCAAGGGAGGCGGCGCCGAAGAGGACTTTGCCGGCGAGGACCTGCGCCCGCTGGGCAATGCGCTGTCCGGCAGAAAGTTGGCGGGCTTTTCCGCGCCGGGCGCGCGCGCCATCGAAGTCCGCTTTACCGAAAGCCTGCTGGCCGGCGCCAACTTCCGTGATGCCGACCTGCGTGGCGCAGACTACCGCAATTGTGACCTGCGAGGGGTCAATTTCCGCGGCGCCCGACTGGGGTTCGCGGATTTCCGGGGTGCCGACCTCCGCCCGCTCATTATGCGGGACGGGCGGGTCCTCGAGACCAGCTTCGAAGGGGCGACCCTGCTGGGCGCGGTCGTCGATGGCCGGAACGTCAGCCTGAAGACAGGGATCAGGGGTGAGGCGGTCGCCGTCTAGACCGGAACCTCGGGGAGGGGGCGCGGTCTCAGGTCATCGCCGATCGCCACATAGGTGAAGATGCCCTCTGTCACCCGCTCTGACCGCGCGTGGGCCTGGTTGCGGGGCCGCTTCCACGCCTCGACCTTGACCCGGATCGAGCTGCGTCCGGTCGAGACGATCTCGGCATAGATCGACACCTCATCGCCCACCGACACCGGCTTGTGAAACACCATGGCGTCCAGGGCGATGGTGACACAGCGCCCCTGCGCCCGCTCGAACGCCGGCGTCGCCCCTGACAGGTCCATATGCGCCAGCAACCAGCCACCGAAAATGTCGCCTTCGGGGTTGGTATCCGCCGGCATGGCAATCACCCGCCCGACAGGCCGGCCGGTGGGAGGGTCAGGAAGCGAGTCTGTCATGGCGGCCTCAGTACAGAAGCCCGCCACGAACCCCAATGCGAAAGTGCGGCGGGACGCCGTCTCCTATCCGTGCCGTCTCAGATTAAGCGCGTGCGCGAGGGCCAGGGTCATCCCGCCGACGACGGTCATGACCGTCTCATCACCGATCCCGGCGGCACCGGCGACCATCAGCCCCAGGCCGGTGGCGGCCACCATGAATCGCCGCGTACGCCCC